>NZ_DFTU01000047.1:29960-48430 GCF_002379485.1 Methylophaga sp. UBA4204
CCAACCATGGCTGAGTATCTGACCCGGTTTGTCCAGTCCTATCCTGGCAACCTGAGTAAATTAAGCTTTTATATTGCTGCTGCCGCGGTGATTCATATCAGCTTCCGTTTTGCGAATTTGAGCCAGCGCAGTAATCAGCTACGTTAATGTCACAGCAGCCGCAAACCTGCGCTGCGCTGATTATTGCTGCCCCCGCCTCAGGTCAAGGTAAAACAACCGTTACCGCGACCTTGGCGTGGCATTATCGACGTCAGGGTAAACAGGTCCGAATTTTCAAAGTGGGTCCAGACTTTCTGGACCCAATGATCCTGTCATTTGCCTCCGGCCATCCGGTTTATCAAGTTGATTTATGGATGGTCGGTGAAACTCACTCCAGACAATTGATTGCCGACGCCGCCAAACAGGCAGATATCATTCTGATTGAAGGCGTGATGGGTTTGTTTGATGGTACGCCTTCCACAGCTGATTTAGCTGCCATTATAGGAATCCCGGTGTTAGCGGTCATTGATGCCAGTGCCATGGCACAAACATTTGCCGCTTTAGCATTCGGCTTAGCCAACTTTCGTCAGGATGTGACGTTGGCTGGTGTTCTGGCCAATCGTGTGGGCAGTGCCAGACATGCTGAAATGCTGACGTCCGCTTTACCTAACGATTTACCTTGTCTTGCTAATATGCCTCGTCAAATTGAAAGTCTGCCCAGCCGTTATCTGGGTTTGGTTCAGGCTGATGAACTCACGGATTTGACTGAGCGTCTGGACCGACTGGCAGATAGCCTGCAGCTGAATCCCGAATTTGTTTTACCGCAAATCAAAATCAACAATCAGCCTTTTGAAGCTTTACCCGCATTATTAAAAGATCTTCGCATCGGGGTGGCTAAGGATGCAGCGTTTGCCTTTGTTTATCAGGCAAATCTGGATTGTTTAACCGCTATGGGTGCTGAGCTGATATTTTTTTCCCCGTTAACGGATACAACGCTTCCTGAGGTAGATAGCCTTTATCTCCCTGGTGGCTATCCTGAACTGCATCTGGAAACACTCAGCCAAAATATGTCGATGCGTCAGGCGATATGTGAATACATTAATGCCAATAAACCAGTTGTGGCTGAATGTGGTGGCATGCTGTATTTGTGCCGCACATTAACCGATAAGCATGGCCAACAAGCTGAAATGTGTGGCGTGCTGGCCGCTGATGCCAAATTACAAGCCAGACTGACAGCCTTGGCATTGCAACAAGTTACTCATGATAATTACACTTTACGTGGTCATACCTACCACCATTCCTTGTTGGAAAATCAACCCATAGCTATCCTCTATGCTGAATGCCCAAACGGCAATAAAGTCAGTGAAGCCGTGTTTCAGCAACAACGCCTGACCGCCAGCTATATCCACTTTTATTTTCCGTCAGCCCCTGAACTCATTGCCCGCTGGTTTACCCCATGAGTCAGGATAAATACCGCTTTAATCACCAGGATCGTGAGGCTGTATATCGCGCTATTGGTGAGCGTCGTGATATGCGGCATTTTATTGCTGATCCCATTGACCAGGATATTCTGCAGCGATTATTTCAAGCAGCCTGGCAGGCTCCCAGCGTAGGACTGATGCAACCTTGGCGGATGATTCGGATTACCGATACCGGCATCCGCAATGCTATTCATCAAATCGTTGAAAATGAAAGAGTGCTGACTGCCAAGGCGTTGGGTGAGCGTGAAACAGAATTTCTGCAGCTGAAAGTTGAAGGCATCAAGGATTGCGCTGAAGTGTTGGTTGTCTCGTTGATGGATAAACGTGAGTCGCATATTTTTGGTCGCCGCACCCTGCCGGAAATGGATCTGGCATCGGTCTCATGTGCCATTCAGAATATGTGGCTGGCTGCCCGTGCCGAAGGATTGGGCATGGGCTGGGTCTCCTTATTTGATCCCCAAAAATTAGCCGATTTATTGGGGATTCCTAATGGGGCCTGCCCGGTGGCGATTCTGTGTCTGGGTCATGTTGATGATTTTTACCAACAGCCCATGCTGGAGCAGGAAAACTGGCGACAACGTCAGCCTCTGGATGAACTTATCTTTGAAAACCGCTGGGAAAACAATACTAAGTCATGACCTTTATTATCATGCTCAGCGCTTTGATCATTGACTGGTTTGTCGGTGAACCGAAACGGTTCCATCCTCTGGTCGGCTTCGGCACTTTGGTGAACAAAATCGAAGCACGTCTTAATCACTCCCATCATCATCGGTTTGTTCAGTTTTTTTTGGGTATTCTGGCATTGGTCATTTGTGTGGTTCCAATAACGGTTCTTACTTACCTGATCAGCCAGATTCCGTTCTGGGGCACCTTATGTTCCGTGGTGCTGTTAACGCTGTGCCTGGGTCATCGCAGTCTATTTGACCATGCCAGGCCTATTCTGCATGCCATGCAACAAGGCGATATCAAACACGCCAGAACATTGACCAGCCGAATTGTCAGTCGTGATAAAGATCATATTGATGTGAATAAAGCGACGATTGAATCCGTGCTGGAAAATGGTAACGATGCCGTTTTTGGTACGCTTTTCTGGTTTGTTATCGGTGGTGCAGCCGGAGCGGTTGCCTACCGTCTGGTCAATACGCTGGATGCCATGTGGGGCTATCGAACTCCACGCTTTTTCTATTTTGGTAAAACGGCAGCTCGGTTGGATGATGTATTAAATTTTGTACCCGCCCGACTGACCGCTTTAAGTTATGCCCTGCTTGGCAATACGCGAAAGGCATTGAGCTGCTGGCATCAGCAAGCACCGTTATGGGACAGTCCAAATGCCGGTCCGGTAATGGCCAGTGGTGCGGGCGCTTTGGATGTTCAACTCGGTGGGGCTGCTTGTTATCACGGTGAATGGCACCAACGCCCCATGCTCGGCACGTCAAATATTGCTGAAGCAAATGATATTGTGCGTGCTCTAAGATTAGTGTCTAACAGTGTGTTGTTATGGCTTTCCGTCATAGGGATTGTTACGGGGATCATTTATGCTTAATCACGGCGGCAGAATTCAAGCTTATGCCAAACAATATGGCATTGCTCGAGAGGATTGGCTGGATTTATCTACTGGTATAAATCCAAACGGCTGGCCCGTACCAGAACAGATCCCGGCAGAAATTTGGGCAAGACTGCCTGAAAATGAAGATGATTTAATCGATCAGGCTAAAGCGTATTATCAATGTGAACATATTCTGCCAGTTGCCGGATCGCAGGCCGCCATACAAATCTTACCGACATTAAGATCAGCTTGTCACGTTGCTATCCTTTCACCAGCATACGAAGAACATCGTCATTGCTGGCAGGTAGCCGGTCATGAAGTGGTCGCGCTGGAAAGTTTTGAGCTGGATCAACAGATTGATATGTTTGATGTGGTGATTGTTATTCACCCGAATAATCCCAGCGGTGAAACGTTTGATAGACAACGTTTATTAAACTGGCAACAACGTTTGCAAATGCGTAATGGCTGGTTGATCGTCGATGAAGCATTTCTTGATATCACACCAGAGCAAAGTCTGGCACCATTCCCCTGCCAGCATGGATTAATCATTTTACGTTCGCTGGGAAAGTTTTTTGGCCTGGCCGGTGTAAGAGTCGGGTTTGTGATCACACACCCTGATTTGTTAAAGCAAATCGCCGAAAAATCTGGCCCCTGGCCGATTGCTACAGCATCCAGATGGATTGCCTCGCAGGCATTAGCTGATAAAAACTGGCAACAGCAATCGCGTCAGTATTTACCGCAACATGCCCAACGACTGACAGAGCTGCTCGGTCAATATAAATTAGCACCCAGCGGCGGTTGCGCCTTATTTCAATGGGTTAAAACCGCTCATGCTGCCAGCATTCATCATCAACTGGCCCAACAAGGTATTCTCTGTCGATTATTCGATCGACCGGCAGCCTTAAGGTTTGGCTTACCGGCTACTGAACAGGACTGGCTACGTCTGGAAACCGCATTACAGAAGGTCGAACAACCATGACAGCTAAGACTTTAATGGTTCAGGGGACAACATCGGATGCTGGTAAAAGCACACTGGTAACCGCGTTATGCCGCTGGCTGGTCAAACAGGATTACTCTGTCGCACCCTTTAAACCGCAGAATATGGCGTTGAACAGTGCTGTTACAGCAGATGGTGGTGAAATTGGTCGTGCTCAGGCCGTTCAGGCCCAGGCCTGCAAACTGCCGCCGCATATCGATATGAATCCGGTTTTACTAAAACCCAACAGTGATACCGGCGCTCAGGTCATTATTCATGGCAAAGCCATTGCCAACATGGATGCCCGCTTTTATCACGACTATAAACAAACCGCGATGACTGCAGTATTAGAATCGCATGCCCGTCTGCTTAAACAATATGATGTCGTAATGGTGGAAGGTGCCGGTTCACCGGCAGAAATCAATCTGCGTGATCGGGATATTGCCAATATGGGTTTCGCTGAAGCCGTGGACTGTCCAGTGATCCTGGTTGCTGATATTGATCGTGGCGGTGTATTTGCTCACTTGGTGGGTACTTTGGATCTTCTGTCAGCTTCTGAGCAACAGCGTGTTAAAGGCTTTGTAATTAATCGCTTTCGCGGTGATATCAGCTTATTACAATCCGGTCTGGACTGGTTGGAGCAACGCACTGGCAAGCCGGTTCTAGGCGTTCTGCCCTATCTCCATGGCCTGCATCTGGAGGCCGAGGATGCGATTAATATTACGCAGGTAGAAAAAGCCGACAATGTGCTGAACGTTATCGTGCCGGTTATGCCTCGTATCAGTAACCATACCGATCTAGATCCATTACGGCTGCACCCAAACGTAAACTTACAATTTATCGGCCCAGATTCACCGATACCGCCAGCCGATTTGATCATTCTGCCAGGTAGCAAACATGTCAGCGCTGATCTGCAATGGCTGGAACAGCAAGGCTGGCCTGCAGCGATTCAAAAACATCTGCGGTACGGTGGCAAACTATTAGGGATTTGTGGTGGTTTTCAAATGCTGGGTCAGCAGATTGATGATCCAACAGGTGTTGAAGGTTCGCCTGGCACTTGCAAAACAGGTCTAGGCTTATTGGATATGCACACTACCCTGCATGCCGAGAAACAATTACGGCAAAATCAGGGACAGTTATTGTTCAATAATGCTGCCATCAGTGGCTACGAAATTCATGCCGGTGTCACCGAAGGCAAAGCTTTATTGCGTCCGCTGCTACAGTTATCGCATGGCCCGGATGGAGCGATCAGCGAAGATAATCAGATTATCGGCACGTATCTGCATGGACTTTTTGAACAGCAAACAAGCTGTGATGCCTTGCTGCAATGGGCTGGACTGAATAACGTAAGCAGTTCGGATTATCATGCTTTGCGGGAAGCAGATATTGAACGACTGGCAGAGATGGTTGAGCAGCATATGGATACCACAGCACTACTGACTATTTTAAAGGCAGCAAATGGCTAAAACCCTGATCCTTGGCGGTGTAAAATCCGGTAAAAGCAGACTGGCTGAACAACGCGCTATCAACAGTAAATTAGCCGTCTGCTATGTGGCGACGGCTCGTGCTGATGACAGTGAAATGCAGCAGCGTATTGCATTGCATCAACAGCAACGCCCTGCTCATTGGACTACTATCGAAGTACCGCTAAATCTTGCCGCTGCATTGCAGCAACAGGACGATGCAGATAAATGTCTTTTGGTGGATTGTCTGACCTTATGGCTGACCAATTTGCTGCTCACCGATGATGAGAATTTATTAACTAACGAAATCCAACTATTACTTGAGACCTTGCCAACTCTACAGGCTGACATCATTTTGGTCAGCAATGAAACCAGTATGGGCATTGTGCCGATGGGCGAATTGACCCGGCGCTTTTGTGATGAAGCCGGCAGCCTGCATCAACAACTTGCTGTGCTGATGGATAATGTCATCCTCACCGTGGCCGGTTTGCCGCATGCTTTGAAAGGAAACTGAATGATCGACTTCACCCAATGGTTAACATTACCTGCCAAAACGATTGACCAAAATGCTGCAGATGCAGCGTTAACGCGACAAAGCCAGTTGACCAAACCGGCAGGGTCATTAGGTCAACTCGAACAATTAGCAGTGCAACTGGCAGCACTGCAAGGCACAACGCCCCAAGCCGATCATGTGCATATCACCGTTTATGCAGCTGATCATGGTGTAATGGTAGAAAATATTTCGGCCTATCCACAATCCGTTACCGCCGCAATGATTCGTAATTTCGCCAGTGGTGGCGCGGCTATTAGCGTATTGGCGAAGCATTTGGATGCTTCGCTGGACGTGATCAATGTTGGCACGGTCAGTGAATTGGAAGAGATTAAAGGTGTGCAAGATCAGCGGATTGCTAATGGTACTGCCAACTTTCACCAGCAAGCTGCGATGACTGAAGCCGAATGCCAACAAGCCATGCTGATTGGTCAACATAATGTCGAATGCTGCATGCAGAACGGCGCCCAGCTTTATATCGCCGGTGATATGGGAATTGGCAACACCACAGCAGCCAGTGCAATGGCCTGTGCGATGTTGAATCTACCAGCCAGTCAATTGGCCGGTCCAGGCACCGGACTAAATGCTGAAGGCGTCTCGCATAAAGCAACTATCATTAAAGAATCCTTGTTATTACATAAAAACCATCTGGATTCTCCCTTAGCCATTTTGCGTTACCTGGGCGGCTTTGAAATTGCTGCCATGGTCGGCAGTTATTTACACTGCGCCAAATCTGGTCTGCCGGTGGTGATTGATGGCTTTATTAGTAGCGTGGCGGCTTTATCTGCTGAACAAATCTGTCCTGGTAGTCGGCAGTGGTTTTTATTCAGTCATCACAGCGCCGAACCCGGGCATAGCAAGATTTTACAGGCGCTTGAGGCTCAGCCTTTAGTGAACTTCAATATGAGGTTAGGCGAAGCCAGTGGCGCAGCCGTTGCTATTCCGTTACTAAGAATGGCCTGCGCTCTGCACAATCAAATGGCGACGTTTGAAGAAGCGGCCATCGCCGGAGCCATCAACTAATGCGAGCTTTGTTAATCGCCCTGCAGTTTTTAACTATTCTGCCGGTCAGATTGCAGGGTGAATTTACTGCACAGGATATTGGCCGCTCGTTATTGTTTTATCCAGTTGTCGGCTTACTAATCGGTATCGTGTTAAGCCTTCTGGGCTGGAACCTGACATCTCAGTCACCAATGTTCTCCGCCATATTGGTATTAGCGGTCTGGGTAACCATCACCGGGGCATTACATATCGATGGATTGGCTGACAGTGCCGATGCCTGGTTGGGTGGCATTGGCGATAAAGCTAAAACCCTAAGCATTATGAAAGACCCAGCAGCTGGCCCTATTGCAGTGGTGACAATCGTATTAGTGCTGTTAATTAAGTTTGTCATGCTGACAGTTTTACTCGCCGAACAGAACTGGTGGGCATTAATCTGGTCTGTGATACTGGCCCGCACAGCTTTACCATTATTGTTTTTAACCACTGATTATGTGCGGCCCCACGGTTTAGGCAGCATCCTCAAACAACAGCAATCTGGCGTGCATACACGCCGGTTGATGCTTCTCATCGGTGTATTGGCTTTATTCAGTGTCGGCCTGTTTGCCCTGTTGTTTGGGTTATTGGTTTTTCTATTGCTACGCTACCTGATGGAGCGTCGATTAAACGGGTTTACCGGTGATACTGCGGGCGCAATGGTGGAACTGCTTGAAGCTGCATTATTAATATTTTTTGTTTTATTTTAGGAAAATTATGACTGATTCTGAGAAAAGCCAACGCCATAAAGATCGCATGCAACGTCACAAGGAAGTGGTTGATCAGAAGATCCAAAAAGCCACTAAGGATAAAGGTTTATTGCTGTGCATAACTGGCAACGGCAAAGGTAAAAGTTCATCCGGTTTTGGCATGATTGCCAGAGCATTGGGCCATGATATGAAAGTCGGTATCGTGCAATTTATTAAGGGGGCGATGAGTACTGGCGAAGAAGCTTTTTATCGTCGATTTCCTGAGCAGGTGAGTTATCACGTGGTTGGCGATGGTTTTACCTGGGATACGCAAAACCTGGAACAGGATAAAGCTTCCGCAGAAGCAGGCTGGGATATTGTTAAAACGATGTTACAGGATGACAGTATCAACGTGGTTCTGCTGGATGAACTGAATATTGTCTTAAAAATGAAATATCTCGATGCAGATAAAGTAATAGCTGATTTAGCTGCCCGCCCGGCAATGCAACACGTGATTATTACTGGCCGCGGAGCACCGGACAGCATCATTGAAGCGGCTGATACCGTCAGCCGGATTGAGGATGTCAAACATGCATTTCGTGATGGTATCCGTGCTCAAAAAGGCATTGAGCTCTAAAGATTTTTTTGAGGTTTTTGGCTTGTTTTTTGCTGTGTCATCAAACGGTAAAGTTACTCACATTTTCTGTGGATAAGTCTGTGTTTAACTTTGGAGTTAGTCTCTAAGCTGTTCATATTTAAGCACTCTGCACAAAATGGTCAAAAAATGCTCAAACTAAAATATATGTTTACATTCAACAACTTAGGATCACCTCTATGATAATCAGTGAGTTAGCGACATCTGTTATATAAAGATGTGAAGATTTTGTGAAACAGGTGAATAACTTACCGTTATATAAGTCCCGATAAGCTGGGATTCTGGAATATAACAGACATAAAAAAACCCGGTAGTTAAGTTAATAACTACCGGGTTTGTCGTTTAGGGTTACACAGATTCTGTTTCTTTGACGATATCCAGAAACAGTTCATCATTTTTCAGGATAACTCTTACATGGCCACCATCGCTGAGTTTGCCAAATAACAATTCATCGGCCAACGGACGCTTGATTTTTTCCTGTACCAGTCGCGCCATTGGCCTGGCACCCATTTGTACATCGTAACCATGCTCTGCCAACCATTCACGCGCATCATTATCAATTTCGATGGTCACGTTTTTATCCTGCAATAGCATTTCCAATTCAAGCACCGCTTTATCAGCAACACGTAGAATCGCTTCTTTAGTAAGCGGCTGGAATTGAATAATACCGTCCAGACGATTACGGAATTCAGGTGAGAATGCACGTTTCAATGCTTCCGTACCATCCATATGATGCTCTTGTTTGGTAAAGCCAATCGAGCTGCGGCCCATTTCCTGTGCACCGGCATTACTGGTCATTACTAATACAATATGGCGGAAATCCGCTTTACGGCCATTATTATCCGTTAAAGTCCCATGATCCATCACTTGCAATAGCAGGTTAAAGACATCGGGATGAGCTTTTTCAATCTCATCCAACAACAACACAGCATGTGGTTGTTTAATGACTGCATCGGTTAATAACCCACCTTGATCAAACCCTACATAACCTGGAGGAGCACCAATCAGACGGGAAACTGTATGAGGTTCCATATACTCGGACATATCAAAGCGGATCAGTTCTACCCCAAGGATATGCGCCAACTGACGAGTAACTTCTGTTTTACCTACACCGGTTGGCCCTGCAAACAGGAAAGCACCAGTGGGTTTCTCGGGATGTCCCAAACCGGAACGTGCCATTTTAATTGCCGAGCTTAATGCAGAAATCGCATCGTCCTGACCGAAAATAACGTGTTTAAGGTTCGGTTCAAGATTACGTAGATTATCTTTATCTGCATTACTGACTGTCTTGGCAGGAATACGAGCAATCTTGGCAACGATCTGCTGGACATCCTGGATTCCAATCATTTTTTTGCGTTTTGACTTTGGCAGAATACGTTGGGCAGCACCAACTTCATCCAATACGTCAATCGCTTTATCCGGCAGATAACGGTCGTTGATATGACGGGCGGCCAGTTCTGCTGCCTGCTCAATTGCAGCATTGGAGTAACGCACATTGTGGTGTGATTCCAAGCCAGGCTTTAAACCTTTTAAAATTTCAATGGTTTCTGCAACGGATGGTTCAGGCACATCAATTTTCTGAAAACGCCGTGCCAAAGCACGATCATGTTCAAAAATACTGCGATATTCCTGATAGGTTGTTGAGCCGATACATTTCAATTCGCCATTGGCCAATAACGGTTTAAGCAAATTGGCAGCATCCATCGCACTGTTTCCTGCACTCCCCGCACCAATCATGGTATGGATTTCGTCAATAAACAGAATCGCATGATCCTGTTGTTTGATTTCGCGCAACAATCCTTTCAGACGTTTTTCAAAATCACCACGGTATTTGGTACCAGCAACCAGAGCGCCCATATCCAATGAATAAACCACTGCCTGCTCCAGCACTTCGGGTACATCACCATCAACAATACGTTTGGCAAGACCTTCCGCCAGCGCAGTTTTACCAACACCGGCTTCACCGACAAACAGAGGATTATTTTTACGGCGACGGCATAGCACCTGCAATGTCCGCTCAATCTCATTGGCACGGCCGATTAATGGATCAATCCGACCCAGTTTGGCTTCGGCATTCAGATTAGTGGCATATAACGCCAATGGACTTTTACTTTCGGAATTCCCATCTTCAACTTCAATCTTTTCGCTTTTGGTTTCTTCTGCCAGATTTTCGATGCTGCCGTGACTGATAGCGTTGACCACATCCAGTCGACTGACATCTTGCTTCTGCAGTAAATAAACCGCTTGAGATTGCTGTTCAGAGAAAATTGAAACCAGTACGTTCGCACCGGTTACCTCTTCACCACCAGAAGATTGCACATGCATCACTGCACGTTGCAGAATGCGTTGGAAAGCCAGCGTTGGCTGAGTTTCGCGATCGCTGTCTTCGGCCAATGTAGGCAGATTATCTGCAAGAAAATCGGTCAGATCCTGACGCAAGGCATTGATATCCACCTCGCAGGCTTTGAGCACCGCCAGTGCTTGTCCATTTTCCAGTAAGGCTAACAATAAATGTTCAACCGTCAGAAATTCATGGGATCTTTGTCGAGCATAATTGAATGCCTGACTCAGCGTGTGTTCAAGTTCTTTACTCAGCATATTGCTATCCGCCTATTGTCGTTGCAGCCATCTCATTCCTGTTCCATGGTGCACTGTAAAGGATGCCCATGTCTTTGGGCATAACTATTCACTTGTTCCACTTTGGCCTCAGCGATCTCAAATGTAAAGATACCGCATAAAGCCTGTCCTTCAGTGTGCACTTGTAACATGGTTCGTGTGGCACGTTCACGCCCCATATCAAACAAGGTTTCCAAAACCTCCACCACAAAGTCCATCGGCGTGTAATCATCGTTCATCATGATCACCCGATATTTGGGTGGTTGTTTTAAATCAGGTTTAGACGGCGCAACCGCAAAATCATGCTCGGTCTGCCAATCTTGATCATGTTTATCTGCCATCGCAAAAATCAACTCGCTGCTTCAACCATCTGTTTGAGCTCACCGTTTTCGTACAGTTCCATAATAATGTCACATCCACCAATTAATTCACCATTGATATACAGCTGAGGAAAGGTTGGCCAGTCAGCATAACGGTGAAGATTTTCGCGAACTTCAGGATCAGCCAATACATTCACATAAGCAAATTCTGAGCCACAGGCAGTCAGCGCCTGTGATGAGCGACTGGAAAATCCACATTGTGGAAACTCTGGCGTACCCTTCATAAACAGAATTACCGGGTTTGATTCAATCGCCTGCTTAATACGCTCCATAATATCCATTGTTGTTACCTCTTTATTTGGTTAGTTGTAGCAGATGGGGGCACCTGCTGTTAATTCAAGATTACGCCTTTGATTAAGGTCGTTGCAATAGTCCCAACACACCATCAAGACCACAGTGATTCAAAGCTGTATCGGCAGCTTGCTGCACTTTGGGTTTGGCATGATAAGCCACGCTCATACCCGCTTCAGCCATCATCAACAGATCATTTGCACCATCACCAATTGCCACTGCCTGGTGTTTTTCAATATTCAGTTCGGCGCAACATTTAATTAAAAAATCGGCTTTGGCCTGAGCACCGCAAATATCACCGGTTACTTTACCTGTGAGATAACCCTTTTCATGTTCCAGTACATTGGCCTGGGTAAAATCGAGATTGAGACGCTTTTTCAGTTTATCGGTGAAAAAAGTAAATCCGCCCGAAACCAGTGCGGTTTTTATTCCAGCCTGCTGCACCGTTTTTAACATCAACTCTGCACCAGGATTGAGCATAAGACGTTCGTTATAAACACGATCCAGCATATCGACGGGCAGTCCTTTTAATAGCGCTACCCGTTGTTTAAGTGATGTTTCAAAATCTATCTCACCACGCATTGCAGCCTCCGTAATCGCTGCCACCTGCGGTTTAAGATCCATGAAGTCCGCAATTTCATCGATACATTCAATGGTGATTAAGGTCGAATCCATGTCCATAACTATCAAACGGCAATTATCTGTTTCAAACTCAGCAGGAAGGACATTAATATCGACAGCATACTGTTGTCGTAACATCGACAAATCTGCATGCTGGGTATTTTCAATCAATGCAAAACTGTCTCGCCATTGGCATTGCCCCGTTAGTTTTTCGGCAATTTCATCGGCCAGTTCCCGAGTGAGTTGAGGTCCCTGAACAATTATCTGTGTCATGATGTTTCCAGTCTTAAAATGACAAACGGCGAACTGACATACATCAGTTCGCCGTGTGCAAAAACAGATTTAGTTATCAATTCAATGATAATTATTTCGCTTCATTTTGGTAACGTGAAACGCTGTCCACAATTTCCTGTTTGGCCGCATCAATTCCTGCCCAGCCTTCGATTTTAACCCATTTGTTCTTTTCCAAATCTTTGTAATGTTCAAAGAAATGTGCGATCTGATTGAGCAAAAATTCCGGCACGTCATTGATATCTTTAACATGGTCATACATTTTGTCATGAGGGACCGCAACGACTTTGGCATCTTCGCCCTTTTCGTCTGTCATTTTCAGCATACCGACTGGACGGCATGCCACCACGCATCCGTTAATTAATGGAAATGGCGTCACCACCAATACATCTACCGGGTCACCATCATCAGACAACGTATTCGGCACGTAACCATAATTTGCCGGATAGAACATAGCGGTATTCATAAAACGATCAACAAACAGCGCGCCAGTCGCTTTATCAACTTCATATTTAACCGGATTGGCATTTGCAGGAATTTCGATAATAACGTTGATATCTTCAGGCAGATTGCTGCCTGGGCCGACTCGGTCAAGATTCATAAAGCGATTGCTCCAATAAAAAATAGGGGTAAAAGAAACCCGCCAATTATAAAAGAAACTGTCCAAGCATCAAAGCCGACATCTCTTTAGGGCTTTATTGATCTTTCATCTCCGCCTCTGTTGTGAGATGAACGATCAACAAGCCCAGACGTTATCGACTGAAAAAATAGGCGGCGACACAAATCAGTAACAGCGAAAACAGACGGCGCAACCAATGTGCAGGTAACCGCTTTGCCAGTCTGGCACCAAACTGGGCAAAAATCACACTGGTCAGGATAATGCCGAGAAATGCCTGCCAATGTACGAAACCTGTTTGCCAGGCAGATTGCTGATTTATTTCACTTGGAGCAAACACAATGAAGCCAATCACTCCTGCAATGGCAATTGGCAAACCACAGCATGCAGCAGATCCAATCGCCTGTTGAATGTTAAGACGAGCCATCAGCAGATAAGGGACAATCAATGTTCCTCCACCGATACCGACTAGCGCCGAAAGTGCACCACTAAACAAACCATACAAACTCGAAGGCAATCGGTTTAACAATGCAGGAGACGTTGTACTGGCATTAGGTAGCCAAATCCGCAATGCCATTAACAAAGCAAAGGTAGCAAAAAATATCTGCAGCATATCACCGCTGATTAAACTGGCCAGCAGAGCTCCACCAAAACTCCCAAAAAGTAATGCTGGAACCAAACGGGTGACCGCCAGCATCGAAATATTTCCCAGTCGCCAATGCGCAAAGATAGAAGAAATTGATGTTACAACAATGGTCATCAGTGAAGTGGCAACCGCCATATGAATCAGATATTGATCCGGCAGCCCTTGTTTGCTGAAAAGCCATACCAACACCGGTACAATGACCAGTCCCCCGCCGATACCAAACAGCCCGGCAAGCGTACCGGCCACTATTCCGGCTGCGGCATAACTTAACCATTCAATCCACATAAGCTTCACATCCATAGGGTATGCTGTTTCTATTCGTTAAGATCATTGTTTTCCAAGCTGTATCGACTTTTGAATCCAGGGTACCCGAGACATGACGGGCTTATATTGATGGATAGTTAATTTGACAGAACACATAGTAACGCACCGTCAGGTCTGGCGAATCGCCGGACCGATGATTATCGCCAACATCTCTACCCCACTGCTGGGAATGGTCGATACAGCGATGGTTGGCCATCTCAGTGCAGCGCATTATCTCGGCGCCGTAGCGATCGGCAGCATGATTTTTACCTTTGTCTTCTGGGGGTTTGGCTTTCTCAGAATGGCCACCACTGGCCTGACATCACAAGCTTATGGTGAAAATAGTACCGCAAAAATGCAGGCTGTATTAATGCAATCCATCTGGTTGGCATTGGTAATTGCCTTGATATTATTGCTGCTACAGATGCCGATACGTGATGTGGCTTTGCATCTGGTAGACAGTAGTGGTGACGTCGAACAATTTGCCGCCATCTACTTTGATATCAGGATCTGGAGCGCACCAGCGACACTTATAAATTACGCCATACTGGGCTGGCTGATTGGTCGTGAAGCGTCAAAAGCAGCTTTGCTGATGGTGCTGGTAATCAATATTACAAATATTTTACTGGATGGCTTATTTGTCATGGGCCTGGGAATGGATGTTGATGGCGTTGCGCTGGCATCTGTTATCGCTGAATACACCGGTTTGATAGTGGGACTGGTATTACTCAATCATTACGGGCTAAATAAAAGCGGTATTCATTTATCACTCAGTAAGAAAGTGCTGCAACAAAGCCGGCATGGCTTAACTGTTCATGGCAATGTGATGATCAGAACCTTTTTGCTCATCTCCTGCTTTGCTCTGTTTACCACCCAGGGCGCCCGACAAGGCGATACAGTATTGGCTGCCAATAGTGTGCTGTTGAACTTTATTACTCTGATGGCATTTGTACTGGATGGATTTGCCAATGCAACCGAGGCATTAACCGGCAAGGCCATAGGGCGTAAATCCCCCTCCATGTTAAGAAAAGCACTTAGCTTGACTGCATTCTGGTCAGTATTAATGGCAGCTTTGTTTTCGCTGACATATCTGTTGTTTGGGGAATGGATTATTCGATTATTAACCGGTATAGAGGCGGTGATTGACTATGCTGGTATGCATCTTATCTGGGTGATTATTTCGCCGCTGATTGCGGTATGGTCATATTTGCTGGATGGACTTTTTGTTGGAGCAACACGCAGCCGGGAAATGCGAAACACCATGTTGTTTTCAGCATTCTGTTGCTATCTGCCAGCATTTTACCTACTACAGCCATTTGGCAATCACGGATTATGGGCTGCCTTGCTCATTTTCCTGGCAGCAAGAGGCCTTTCCCAAAGTCTCTACATAGGCGGGATCATGCGTCTGGCGGATCCGAATTAATGATTTTTTCTGGTCTGTTGATTTCCGGGTACTAATCGGCGATCACGTCCCGAACGACGTAACACATGACTCAAATCAAAACGGATCTGTTCCCGTCGCGTTTGCAGCTGACGTCGTTGATATCGGCGGCGATCATCATCACCATAAAACTGACCATATTCAGGATCTAAAACATATTGTTGCTCAGTCCGACTCATGAAAGGCCCCTTCCATAGAATTTTGATAGCAGATCATTACGCCGTAAAAAAACTAATGTCAACGTATTCAGCAGCTAAATATTTGTTTTTTATGGGTAATAGGGCAATCAAAAACTAAACGGCTGGCTTTCAACTGCAAACCATCTGCAGTCTTTTTCCCGTAACGGCTATCACCAGAGACCGGATGGCCAATCGATGCGCAATGACGGCGAATTTGGTGCATACGTCCCGTTTCAATTGAGACAGTTAACACTGTTCGGTTTTTATCAGCATCATAAGTACATTTAGCAAAATGGCTGACAGCATGCTTGCCATCCAAAGGGGAATTAACGGTCAGTTTTTGCCATTCAACGTCACCATCCACCTCGATCTCATAGTGCTTTTCAATCTTTCGTTGTTGAAACAACGTAGATAACTGAGCTGCCGCTTTTTGCTGATGGGCAATAATCATCAATCCAAAAGCTTCCCGATCCAGCCGTTGCACCAGAAAACTCTGTCTCGGTTTAGCAAAGGCCAGCTCGGATACTCGCAGTAAACTGCAATGATCGCCCCACTCGGTGCCTTGTGCCAACATACCGGCGGGTTTAAACCAGACACTGTAAGCCCCAAAATCATGTAATAACTTTGGGGGTACAGGGGTTTGATCCAATAAACGCTTATCGTAATAAAGCTGTAACAGCTCGCCAGAATTCAAGTTTTTTGTCGCTCGACGCAAACGTTGGGTGCGTTTACCTTTTTGCAACCAGACAGCTCCCTTACTCATCGCCTGCTTGATTTGCTGACGGGAAAGTTCACAGTGGTCAGCTAACAGATCGATGGCATTTACGGAGCCTTTTTCCACCGGAATTTTTAATTCAAAACGAACAGTATTATCAGACATTTTATGAAATAGCGCTTTGGCGTAGAATAATGATTTATTTTATAGGTATCCGTGATGTTTATACCGCAATTAAGCTGTTGCTGTCTTGCTTTAGTCCTTGCCATGACGGTTCAGGCGGATGCTTACAAGTGGGTTGATGATGATGGTGAAGTTATCTACTCACAAACCCCGCCTGTCGATAAACCCTATGAAAAAATGGATACCCCCCCTCCACCGTCGATGAATCCGGAAGCGGCAAAAAAAGAAATCGAGTTGCTGATTGAACAACAGAAAGCAAGCGATGAAGCCCGTGAGGAGCAACAACAAAATCAACAACAGGAAGAACAGGCTGCTGAAGCTTTAGCGGAAAACTGTCGAATTGCCAAATATAATTTACAGCAGTACCAGGACAATCCCGGTCGGCGCGTGATGGACTCAGAAGGCAATGTGACCCGCCCCACTGAAGAAGAAAGACAACAGAAAATTAGCACACTTAAACAGCAAGTTAACCAATTCTGTAAACAGGAGAAGTAACCATGCCTTATTTAAATATTGTGACCAATCAGCCTATTACTGATGAAACAGCCTTACTTAAAGTTGCCAGTAAAACCGTAGCGCAGGCTTCTGGTAAACCGGAAAGTTATGTGATGGTGGCTGTTGAATCCAAAACTGCAATGTCTTTTGGCGGCAGTACTGAGCCTACCGCTATTCTGGATTATCGTTCGCTTGGCCTGCCCAGCGACCGCAAAGCGTTATCTGATGCTTTATGTTCGATGATTGAGGAGCAGATTGGCGTCAGTGGCAGCCGTGTTTACATCAGTATGACCGACTCCGAACGACAAAACTGGGGCTGGGATCACAGTACTTTCTAACAAAATTCAACTGCGCTGATACGGTGTGTCAGCGCAGTTTTTTAATCCAATAATCAGGAATCACCTTTTCCATGCGTACTTCGAAGCTTCTCATTTCCACTTTAAAAGAAACACCTGCAGACGCTGAAATCGTCAGCCATCAGTTAATGTTGCGGGCAGGCCTTATCCGCCGTCTGGCATCCGGTCTGTATACCTGGATGCCGATGGGTTTGCGGGTACTGCGTAAAACCGAAGCAATTGTGCGTGAGGAAATGAATAAAGCCGGAGCCCAGGAGGTATTAATGCCTTCCGTGCAACCAGCTGAATTGTGGCAGGAAAGCCAGCGCTGGGAAAAGTATGGTCCTGAACTATTGCGTATAACTGATCGTCATCAACGTGAATTCTGTTATGGCCCAACTCACGAAGAGGTCATTACTGATCTGGTGCGTCAGGAAATTCGCAGTTACAAACAATTACCGGTTAATTTTTATCAGATTCAAACCAAATTCCGTGATGAAATCCGTCCACGTTTTGGTTTGATGCGAGCTCGTGAGTTTCTAATGAAAGATGCGTATTCCTTCCATGTGGATCAAGCATCTTTGCAGCAAACCTATGATGAAATGTATGCAACTTACACACGCATTTTCCAGCGTATCGGATTGAATTTCCGTGCAGTACTGGCAGATACCGGCAGTATCGGCGGTAATGCCTCACATGAATTCCATGTACTGGCCAGTTCAGGTGAAGATGCGATTGCCTTTAGCAATAGCAGTGATTACGCTGCCAATGTTGAATTGGCTGAAGCAGTCAAACCAGCAGGTGAGCGTCCTGCAGCATCTGCCGCCATGCAAACCGTTGAAACTCCCCACAAACATACCATTGAGGATGTCAGCAACTTTTTAAAAGTAACTGCTTCGCAATGTCTGAAAACATTGCTGGTAGAAGGCGCTGAGAAAAACAGCGTTGTCGCTTTGGTACTGCGTGGCGATCATGAACTCAACA
>NZ_DFTU01000047.1:48517-49393 GCF_002379485.1 Methylophaga sp. UBA4204
TAGCGGAAAAACATCCGTTAATTGCTGCTCCTTTAACGTTCGTAACGCCTGAACAGGTGCATGAAGCCACCGGCGCCAATATCGGTTCTATCGGTCCGGTCGGCCTGAACATTCCAATGGTTGTTGATCATGCCGCGGCAAACATTGCAGATTTTATCTGTGGTGCCAATGAAGATGAAAAACATCTGACCGGAGTGAACTGGGGCCGCGATTGTCCAGAACCAGAAACAGCAGACTTACGTAATGTAGTAGCAGGTGATCCTAGCCCTGATGGCCAAGGCACGTTGGAAATTGCCCGAGGTATTGAAGTAGGTCATATTTTCCAGCTCGGTGAAAACTACAGCAGCAAACTCAATGCCGTGGTGTTAACCGAAACCGGACAATCTCAGGTCATCACTATGGGTTGTTACGGCATTGGTGTGTCTCGTGTCGTTGCAGCCACTATTGAACAAAACAATGATGAGAATGGCATTATCTGGCCACAAGCGATCGCACCATTTGAAGTGGTATTAGTGCCCGTCAATGCACATAAATCACAACGTGTTCGTGATGAAGCTGAGAAGATCTATCAGCAGTTGCTTGCTGCTGGTGTCGATGTATTACTTGATGATCGTGGTTTGCGTCCGGGTGTCGCTTTTGCAGATATGGAGCTTATCGGCATACCCCATCGCTTGATTTTGGGCGAACGTGGTATGGATAACGGTGTGATTGAATATAAACATCGTGCGTCAGGTGAAGCGGATGAATTCGCTTTGGAGCGTGTGCTTGAAGCAATTCAACAAAAGTTGGCAACAGCATAAACATGACAGTAATTCGCCAACAGGACTTTGTGCAAAGCATTGCTGATGCGTTGCAGTTTATTGCCAATTATCATCC
>NZ_DFTU01000047.1:49668-65047 GCF_002379485.1 Methylophaga sp. UBA4204
ACCGGCCGATTTGTCAGGATACCGGCATTGTTAATATATTTCTCAAAGTCGGTATGCAAGTGCAATGGCAGACCGAGCAAAGCCTGGAAGATATGGTTAATGAGGGCGTACGTCAGGCTTATCAACATCCGGATAATGTATTACGTGCTTCTATCGTCGCTGATCCGATTGGCAGCCGCAAAAATACTGGTGATAACACACCAGCAGTGATTTACACCGAACTGGTGCCCGGCAACAAGATAGAAATTGATATTGCCGCCAAAGGTGGTGGTAGCGAAAACAAAGCCAAATTCACCATTTTGAATCCTAGCGATAGTCTGTTGGATTGGGTACTGGAAACTGTTCCCAAAATGGGTGCGGGTTGGTGTCCGCCTGGCATGCTGGGTATTGGCATTGGCGGAACGGCAGAAAAAGCCATGCTGATGGCTAAACAAAGCCTGATGGAAGATATTGATATTCAGGATTTGCTGGAACGTGGCCCACAAACGGCCACTGAAAAGTTGCGGGTTGAGTTATACGAAAAAGTGAATCAACTGGGAATTGGTGCTCAAGGTTTAGGCGGTCTAACGACGGTGTTGGATATCAAGATCAAGGATTATCCGACCCATGCGGCTTCGCTTCCCGTTGCCATGATTCCTAATTGTGCCGCCACCCGTCACGTGCATTTCACGTTGGATGGTTCTGGTCCGGCAACATTCACCCCGCCCTCTTTAACTGACTGGCCAGAAATCACTTGGCAGGCTGCGGAAAACACCCGGCATATCAATCTCGACACAATAACGCATGATGAGATTAAACAATGGCAACCTGGTGATACCTTATTACTCACCGGTCATTTTTTAACCGGCCGGGATGCAGCGCATAAAAAGATTGCTGATTTGCTGGATAGTGGTAAGCCGTTACCCGAAGGGCTGGATTTTCATAATCGCTTTATATACTACGTCGGTCCGGTGGATCCGGTTAAAAATGAAATTGTCGGTCCAGCAGGTCCCACCACGGCAACCCGAATGGATAAATTTACTGAAACCATGCTGGCGAAAACAGGTCTGTTAGGCATGATAGGCAAGGCCGAACGCGGTGAACAAACCGTCGATTTAATCAAAAAGTATCAATCGACCTATTTGATCGCGGTGGGTGGCGCTGCTTATCTGGTATCAAAAGCAATTAAATCTTCACGCTTGATAGCTTTTGAAGAATTAGGCATGGAAGCAATTCGTGAATTCTATGTAGAAAATATGCCCGTCACTGTAGCAGTTGATAGTCGCGGAAGCTCGGTACATCAAACGGGTCCTCAGGAATGGCGGCAGAAAATTGCTGGTATTCCCATTAAAACGATAACAACTTAGAGAGAATTATTATGGGCATTACAATAAGTTTACATTTACTGGCTTCGGTTATCTGGGTGGGCGGATTATTTTTCGCTTTTATGTTTTTACGCCCCGTTGCTGGGACCTTACTTGAACCCGAACAGCGCTTTCCGCTTTGGGCAAGTGTTTTTAAACGATTTTTTCCATGGGTGTGGGCGTCAGTGATCACGATATTGATTACCGGCTTCGGCATGCTGTTTATGCTGGGCGGTATGGGAGCCGTCGGTATTCATGTGCACATCATGTTGCTACTGGGAATTTTCATGATGCTATTGTTTATGCATGTATTTTTTAACCCTTACCGCAAACTCAAATGGGCTGTAGCAGAACATGACTGGATCGCCTCGGCTAATGAACTGGATAAAATTCGCAAATTTGTACGAGCAAATCTCATTCTTGGCTTAATAGTTATTGTCATTGGCTCAGCTGGCCGTTATTTTTAGTATCCATGACGCTTAAACCTTTTTATATTTCACTGCTTTCACTCGTATTGACGGGAGAAGTGCTGGCAAATGATATTAAACAGGTCCGAAACAGTGACGGTGTGGTGGAATTTAGTAATGCTGATATCGATGTTCGTAAGCCCACATCTATTCACAGCAATAAAACCATCATTTATAAATCACTTTCCAATGATGGGGAAAGTTTCAGTTTTTCTGATAAGAAACCGTTAAACGGTGACTTTGAGGTTCTGGCTTATGAATGTTATGCCTGTAATCCCACTTCAAAGATAAATTGGCATACCATCAGTCTGAATACCGACGATTATGCTGACACGGTCAGAACCATGGCCAAAAAATATAAAATTGATGCCGCTCTGGTCCGTGCCGTTATTCATGCCGAATCGGCTTTTAATGCCAAAGCTTTATCTAAAAAAGGTGCACAAGGTTTGATGCAACTGATGCCTGGTACTGCTAAAGATCTGGGGGTCACCAATGCATTTGATGTGCAACAGAATATTGAAGGTGGCGTGAAATATCTGGCCGGTTTGTTACACACTTTCGATGGGAATATCAAACTCGCAACGGCCGCATACAATGCCGGTCCAGGCGCGGTCAAACGTTACAAGGGCATCCCCCCCTATGCCGAGACAGAAGTATATGTTGAGCGCGTTGGCATCTTGCATCAGCGTTATGGACAGGAAGGCTGAGCCAGGCCATTCTGACTTAACCATAATTGTTTTATAATCAGGGATAGCTTTTTGTCTAAATTCAGCTTATTTAGAAAACGCCAGTTGTGGTTTCCAACAATTTGGGGTGGCTTAATAATTTTATTACTGCTAACCCTTTGTAGTTTGCTTCTATTAAGGCAACTGGCCGTTATCCTTGCCCCTACCGATCCAGTCGCGGATCGAACATATCTGGTAGTGGAAGGCTGGCAGGATGAAGACAGTTTGCTGGCAGCCCTGGCGATATTTAATGCTGAACAGTATCAATATATGATCACCACAGGCGGCCCGAATGTCCGTTTCTTAAGCCCGGCCCATGCTTCCTATGCTGAACAGGCGGGTGCATTTATGGTGCAGCATGGTCTGGATGCTGAAAAACTGATTATGATTCCTGCGCCGGAATCCGCACAGGAACGTACCTATCTCAGTGCGGTAATGGTGCGAGACTGGCTGGCGTTGAAAGAGACTGATTTAAAAGGGTTAAACGTCCATACCAGTGATGTACATGCCAGACGAACTCGCAGTTTATATCGTGAGGCATTCCCCAATGTCGAAATAGGTATATATGCGGCGGCGCCACAAGGTTTTGCACTCAATAAATGGTGGCAGACCAGTGATGGTGCAAAATCAGTGATAACTGAATTGATAGGTAATTTTTGGGTGGCGTGTTGTTTTCAACCGGGTGAGCCCGGTTCACATTATGAAAAATGGGCTGTTGAAAAAAGCGGCCAGACATCAGATTCCAGGTAAACTGAGCGTCAACGTACCATCACGCTGCGTCATCTCGAGATGCTTCATAAAACTCATACCAAGCAACACAATATCTTCTGACATATGAGGGTTAATATGTGCCTGAATATGCTGTAATTTGATTGCGCCGAGCTGCACGGTATCTAATTCGGTAGAATACACAGGAACCACGCCATTTGCCGTATTGACCATCGCCTGTCGGCCCTGCTTCAGACCCGCCTCTCTGGCAATTCCTGCCGGCACGCTGATATTGGTTGCACCGGTATCCAGCAAAAAGGTCACTTCATGCCCATTGATAAATCCTGGAGCAACATAGTGTCCTGCTTGATTTCGCAATAACACCACATCTGTCCCCAGACCTGCCTCCATCTCCATCAGATGGCGGTTAGGATTATATTTCTGTTCAATAAAGCCATTAAAAAATAAGGTCAGAGACCCCATTAATAACAACCAGAAAATAATGGTAAATGCTTTTGACGAGCCTTTTTGATGTGCTGGATTCATTTTCATTTAAGTTAATTCAGTTAAGGTAAAACCAATTTAATATAACCGCGGTCAGAGAATCACATTATGCGGGCAAGCCACTTGAATTACATCCAAACCTGGAGATATTAGCAAATGAACACACGCAGTCTGATGGATAAACTTCTGCAATCTGGTCAGCAGTTTCTCGACAAGCAAAATACTAGTTCCAATACCAGTGACAATAAAATTGGTCAGTTTTTAACGGGGGCTGGTGGGGGCGCTTTGGCGGGAACAGCGGTAGGTCTTCTGCTCGGGAATAAAAAAGCTCGCAAAATGGGTGGCAGTGTTCTGAAATATGGCGGTGTGGCGGCATTGGGTGCCGTTGCATTTAAAGCTTATCAGAGCTGGCAGCAAAACAATCAACAAACCGCACCTCAAGCCATGCCACAAACCTTAGACCGCTTACCCGCTCCAGAAGCTGAACTGCATAGCCAGGCAATATTACAAGCCATGATTGGTGCCGCCAAAGCTGATGGGCATATTAATGATGAGGAACGTTTGTTAATTGATCAGCAAGTTGCGCAAATCACAGATGATTCTGAGCTAAAACATTGGATAGATTCTGAGTTAAAAAAACCGGTTAATCCTGCTGAAATTGCCAAATTAGCATCTACACAGGAAATGGCCGCTGAAATGTATCTGGCCAGTTTGATTATGATTGATGAAGATAGCTTTATGGAAAAAGTGTATCTGGATGAGCTAGCACGTCAGCTTAAACTTGATGAGGCTTTAAAAGCCGAAATCCACCAGGCTAAAAACAACGCTGTCACATGATATGCTTGCCGCATGTCATTTCTACCCTCCCTGTTCATTGTGTTGCTGGGCACAAGTTTTGCCCAGTCAACGCCATTTTTTGATCCTGTTTCAGCAGAAATGGTACAACCTCCACTGACCAGTGGAAGTTGTACAAACTGCCATCTATCAGATCAGGCTAAATGGTATTTTGAGGAGGAGATTATTGCTTCCCTACCAACGCCATCTTCTGCATCAGTCAGCTTACCCAAATGGCTGGAAAAACAAGCTGAAATTAATGACAATATCCCCATATGGATTGCTTCCCCTACAGAAATTGAGTCAGCCAGGCTCAATAAATCAGGTAAATCACTTATTCTGGATGACGGCACACAAGTCAATTTTGAAACAATAGCTAAAATTCCACAAAATCAATCATTCTGGAATAAAAATACCACTGAGTTTTTTAAACAACGCGATATTCGTTTACGCGGCAAAATGACGGGGAATGCATTTATTGCGCGCACCGTCTGGCCGCTGGATTTTGCCATTAACAATTATCAGTTATTGCCACTCAGCGAAGATGAAGATTTGCAAGCTCTGGTTCAGGCTGATGATGGCGGCGTACAACAACCACATCAAAGTCGTCTGTTATGGGAGCGAACGCTCGGCTCTGCCATGGAGGCTGCTGGTAAACCGGTTTTAGGCTTGATGCTTAATGGTGCTCAGGGAGATGATCATGAAGCTCTGGCGGGGCATTTTGCAGTAGTGACCGGCCAGTTCGGTGATAATGGCAGTTACGCTGACTGGCTGGTCAATAATTTTTACAATCTGGAAACCATCAGTGAAAAAGGCATTATTGCTGCCGTCACTCCAATGGACAACTATCTGGCAGACCTCAATGCCGGACAAAATTATTATCGGCCGTCCTACATGCTGGTAGCTACGCTTAAAAATCATCAGCCAGCAGCAGAATTTCAACAATCTATTAATCAGGTAATGAATTATTTCTATCGGGGTAATTTCATTTATAACCACGCAGACGCAAACTGTACCGGCATCAGCATCGATAGCTTGCGTGCATTAAATTGGAATATCCCCACACGTGGCATAAATGGCTATGTTCAGGCGATTGGTGCCTATTTTTATACGGCTATTATTGAAATGGATCTGAATGCAGCCAGACAGATTTATGATTATCTGACGACCGAAACCACTCGCCTGTTACCAGCCGTAGCATTTGATGCTATTGGGGAAGATTTACTACGTTTAACAACCGGTCAAGCAACACGATCGCTTTCTAGCTACGAAAAAATTCTTGCTGATTCTATTGAGGCCATCTGGTTTGTCCGAATACCACAAATACCATCTAGTCGGATCTATGGTGATGCACCGGTTTACAGTTTTAGCGAATATGTGGAAACGGCACCGGCCGATAGGGATGAGTGGGTTACTATCGAGTTAGCTGAACGTAATATTCCAGCTTCTTTTCACAAGCAACCACCAGTTAATCCAAAACCACACCCTATTCCCTGGCCAATAGCACTGATTTTATTTGGTTTAAGCGGTTTTATCATTTTGGTGCTTCGCCGTTTGATAAAACACTTTTCCCGACGAAAATAAAACCGTTAGGCAATTGAGAGCAATCAAGTTTTCTCTTTAACTAACTGTTTCTTCAACTTTATGATGGTTGCTCATAAATCGACGCAGCCATTTTTCCAGCTCTAAAATCAAATACATAACAATACCCACCGCAATGATCTCGGTACCATGGCGTAATCCAATTGGTGTTGATTCAAATAATGTGTTCATAAATGGCGCGTAGGTAAAAATCAGCTGCAATAAAATGACCATTCCGATTGAAATAAACACTATAGATGAGGTGAACCACCGTTTAATTGACCACGATGCACTGTTTAAACAACGCACATTGAACAGGTAAAATACTTCCATCACCACCAGAGTATTCACGGCATATGTCCGGGATTGTTCAATTGAAGCCCCCTGAGACTGGGTCCATAAAAACATGCCATAAACCCCAATAACAAACAGTAATGACACAAAGCTGATACGCCAGACCAGAAACCCGGAGAGCATTTTTTCATCTCGTTGTCTTGGTTTACACTTCATGGCATTCTCTTCACCCGGTTCAAATGCCAGAGATAACGCCAAAGCAATTGAACTGACCATATTGATCCACAATATCTGTAAAGGAGTGATCGGTAAGGTCATGCCCGCCATTACTGCCGCAATAATACTTAATGATTCACCTCCATTGATGGGCAGTAAAAATAAGATGGCTTTTTTCAAGTTGTCATATACCGTACGTCCTTCTCTAACAGCTTTGGCAATCGAAGCAAAGTTATCATCGGCTAACACCATTTCTGCCGCTTCCTTGGCTGCCTCAGTCCCCCCTTGTCCCATTGCTATCCCTACATCTGCTCGTTTCAATGCCGGGGCATCATTTACCCCATCCCCCGTCATCGCAACAACATGACCATTGGCCTGTAAAGCTCTGACCAGCCTTAATTTATGCTCCGGTGCTGTACGGGCAAAAACATCAGTTTGGTGAACAGCATGTTGCAACTCTGCGTCACTGAGTTGTGTGAGATCGTGCCCGGTCAACACTGTTTTCGTATGATGCAAACCCAGTTTTGCTGCAATCGCACTGGCTGTTGCGGCATGATCACCGGTAATCATTTTGACCTGAATACCGGCTTTATGACAATCACTGACAGCAGTAATGGCCTCTTCACGGGGTGGGTCAATCAGCCCGATCAAGCCCAGTAACACCAATCCCTGGTCTAAATCTTTAAACTGCAATTCCCCTGTATGTTGCTCCACCGTTTTAGTGGCCACGGCCAGCACTCGCTGGCCTTCTGCTGCAATTTTTTCAATCTGTGCATGCCAATAAGTCTGATCAACTTCCACATCTCCTAGTTCTGTTCGCTGAAATTGGCAAAGCTCGATGAGTTTTTCCGGTGCACCTTTTACAGCAATAAAGTCATGGCCTTGGTGATCATGATGCAGGGTGGCCATAAAACGATGTGCGGTATCAAACGGGATAACATCACGTCTTGGGTAAAATTGTTTCAGCTCCTCCAGTGTAAAATCTGCCTTTAATGCGGCGCTAAGCATCGCTGCTTCCATCGGATCGCCTTCGGCCAGCCAATCATCACCACGTCGCTTTAATGCCGAATCATTGCAAATAGCGGCACAGCGTAAAAGCAACGTTAAAATTTCGTCCTGTTCGGTTTCAATGGCCTGCTCATCAATAGTAAACTCACCCGCTGGAGAATAACCCACACCACTGACGCTATAGTTATTTACCGAGCTCATCACAGTGGAAACCGTCATTTCATTGCGGGTTAAGGTACCGGTTTTATCAGAGCAGATAATGGATACCGCGCCCAGAGTTTCTACTGCTGGAAGCCGTCGAATAATGGCATTACGACTGGCCATGCGTTGCACACCAATCGCCAGCGTGATGGTCAGAATAGCCGGTAAACCTTCAGGAATACCCGCTACGGCCACACCAACCACAATCATAAACATCTCAATAGGCGGGGTCTGATTCAACCAGTAACCAAAGCTGAATACCAATCCGGCAATCACCATAATGACCAGGGTCAGCCAGCGAGAGAACACTGAAATTTGCTGTAGTAACGGGGTAGTGAGATTTTCGATATCGGAAATCATGCCACTGATTCGACCAATCTCGGTATGTGCTCCGGTCGCAACCACAACGCCATGTCCCTGACCGGATGTGACCAAGGTGCCGGAATACGCCATACACAATCGATCACCTAACACAGCATCTGCCGCTACCGGCTCACTGTGTTTTTCAACAGCAACCGATTCGCCGGTTAATACCGCTTCCTGAATTTGTAAGCCTTTTGCGCTGAAAACACGTAAATCTGCTGGCACTTTATCACCGGGTTCCAACACCACTACATCACCGGGAACCAACTGATCGGCTTCAATCTGCAGACGATGCCCACTACGGATTACTGTTGCATGAGGCGCCAGCATATCTTTAATAGCATCAAGCGCTTTTTCGGCTTTTCCCTCCTGAATAAAGCCAATTAGCGTGTTTAATATGACAACCGCAAGAATTACCCAGAAATCTATCCAATGCCCCAGCAAAGCGGTAAGCAACGCTGCAGCTAACAACACATAAATGATCAAATTGTGCAGCTGAGCAAATAACCTGGCTATTGCTGAACGCCCTTTAACCCGAGGCAAATGATTTTCACCAAATTGCTGCAAACGTTGTTCAACAGTTTCGGAATCCAATCCATGCTTGTCACTCTCGAGTAGTGACAAACTTTCCTTTGAACTAAGGTGATGCCAGGATTGTTCGAATGGTTGAGTCTGCATATGCTGTTTCATCAGTAACTCCTGGTAACGATCATAACCTTAGCATAACGTGTTTATAGGTTAGGCCTATGTAACGAAGTGGTTTGTTTTGATCTACATCAAGCTGCACAATAGACAAATTATGTCTTTGTCTAGAAGGAAATGAGCATTAACACTATCAGTATTTTAGGGAGCGGCTGGCTGGGCTTACCACTGGCAACTCAACTATATAAACAAGGCTTTCATGTAAAAACATCGACTCGTCATCGTGAAAGATTCTCTGAAATTGCTACAGCTGGTGCCAGCGCATTTTATGTTGATATTGACCAGATATCCGATATCCAAGAATTTTTGCATAGCGAAATTCTGATTATAAATATTACCTCTAAAAATCAAACTGGTTTTACCAATCTTATTCAGCAAATCGAGAAATCACCGATTCAAAAGATATTGTTTATCAGTTCCACCTCGGTTTATCAAAGTCTCAATCGTGAAGTGAATGAGGATGAACATGCTGAAGACCACGACAGCATCTTGTGGGAAATAGAACAGCAGTTTCAAACCAGCAATCATTTCCAAACAACCATCTTACGTTTCAGTGGTTTGATTGATAAACGCCGTCATCCAGGCAGGTTTTTCCGAAATGGTCGTCGTGTGCCTCAAGCAGATGCTCCGGTGAATCTGATTCACCTTGATGATTGCCTCGGTATTATTGATGCCATTTTGCAACAGCAAGCCTGGGGAGAAACCTTTAACGGTTGTGCTGACACCCATCCCAGCAAACGTGAATTTTATAGTTATGCGAGAAAGTTGATGGGGCTACCCGCTCCCGAGTTTGACACTGAAACAGAAGTTAAATACAAAATAATCAGTAATCAAAAAATTAAAACAAAACTTAACTATACCTTTCAACATCCTGACTTAATGAAGATTGTATTTTAATGAGTGACCAAGACTGTCCTTGCCTTAGTGGGAAAACGTATCAAGATTGTTGTGGTTTATTACATCAGGGTAAACAGACTGCAGTCACGGCTGAACAGTTAATGCGTTCGCGTTATAGTGCGTTTGTAATGCAACAGAGCAATTATTTGCAGACTACCTTGCATCCATCTCAACGACAGCCAGACGACACCAACAGCTTGCAGCAAACGATGCAAACAACACAATGGCTGGGTTTAACTATTATCGAACATTCACAAGACGGCGATGAAGCTGAGGTCGAATTTATTGCCTTTTATCTGGATAATCCGATGGGGCAATTACATGAAAGATCACGGTTTTGTCGACAGGATGGCCTATGGTTTTATCTTGATGGTGAATTTCTGCCTCCCATCAAACTTGGCCGGAATGATAAATGCATTTGTGGCAGTGGAAAAAAACTTAAACGCTGCCACGGGTGATGTTAGGTATTTTTTTCACCTAAATAACGTTTGCGTTTAGCTGGTTTTAATTGCTGCAGATCGACCATCACCAGTCCATCGATACAGTTACCGAAATTGGCATCAATATTAAAATCGATAAACCGCACACCACTTGGCTCACAAATATCGGCGTATTGTTTATAGAGTGTCGGCACCGTTACATTCATATGCGCCAGTTGCTCGCGTACCGCCGTAAAGTCATTGTCAGCATCATGATTCACTAACGTTGAATTAACCCTTTGCTTGATTTCATTATCAAATATATAGGGGACTCTGCCCTTCGCCAGATTTTCTGCATCGGCAAAATGCTTTTGATAAAAACTGACAATCAACGCCTTGGCAAAATCAGGATAGGTATTACTCAAACTGACAGGACCAAATAGATACCGTACTTCTGGATAACGTTTTAGGTAGGCACCGATGCCATACCATAAATAATCCAGGCTGCGCTTACCCCAGTATTTGGGGCTGACAAAGCTGCGACCCAATTCAATACTTACCGGGAAATATTGCTGCATTGCCGCAGTAAACTGAAACAATTCACTGGTATAGATATCACGACCTGCATTCATAATACGAGCGACTTCGCCAATTCGATAAGCACCGGCTATCTCCAGTTCCTGCTCATCCCAGAGAATTAAGTGTCGGTAATCACGATCATAATGATCTAAATCACGTCTTTTACCTGTTCCCTCGCCAACCTGTCTGAAAGTGATTTCCCGTAAACGACCAATCTCCTGCATAACAGCTGAATTTGATTGATAGTCAAACAGATATATTTTTTTATTGTCGGCCGTTTCGCCCAATAATTCAGCCTGCTGCAATTCTTTTTTGATTGCCCGACGTTCCTGCGGATGGGCAATCGTCTGCTCAGTGACAAACAGCGGTTTTTTTCCTTTGGCCAGTCGATATAAGTGGCGCCTTAATAACTTGGCTTTTTCGGCCTTTATCAACGGCAATTGTTCAACCTGTTGATAAGCAATAGACTCCCCTACCCGCATCGAGATAGTTTTGGAGTTTTTATTGAACATTTCATGCGCCAGCATCATGCCTGACAATGGTTTATAAACCATCGAGGCGCTATAAAACAGCGAAGAGTTTCTGGCTTCAACATATATCGGCAAAATGGGCGATTGCGTTTTTTTGGCAAAATTTAAAAACCCACTGTTCCATTTACCATCACGAACACCACCTGGCCGGATACGTGATACTTCACCGGCAGGAAACACAATCACAGCCTCATCATTGTTCAGACACTCAACAATCCTGGCAATACTACTTTTACGGGTAGATTTGGAGAGATTATCTACGGGCAGAAACAACGAACTTAATGCTGAAAAATTCAACAGCATGTCATTGGCAACAATTTTCACATCACGCCTGACTTCACCCACCAGTTTTAATAAACATAGCCCATCTAACGCACCTAATGGATGATTGGCGACAATGACAACACGACCTGTAGCCGGAATATTGTTACGATGACGATGCGTAATGCTATAGCTGAAGTTGAAGTAATCCAGGACCTCATCAATGAAATCAAAGCCTTCAAGCTGCTTATGCTGTTCCAGGAAACGATTAACTTCCTGTTCATGAGTGATTTTTCGGAGAAAGCCTAACGTCGGAATTCTGACCCAAGGTTTTTGATTTTGAAAATTGGGGAATTTTTGTTGAACAGCTTGTTCAATATTGAGCATACGGTTTCTCTGGTAACTTCATGATGCAAAGTCTAGAGAACACATATGACAAAAAAATAACGGTTTGATGACTGTTCAGTGACAGTCTCGCAAACCGTTATATCTAAGGGGTTTAATCAGGCCGCTTGGACAGGAATAGCATGACGCATATGGGTAATATCATTATTTTCATTCAGATATACCAACGTCGGTTTAAAGCTTTTTACTTCTTCTGCATTCATAGCAGTATATGCACAGATAATAATGCGATCGCCCGGAGAGGCTTTATGTGCCGCAGCACCGTTAACTGAGATGATATTAGAACCGTCTTCAGCTCGAATTGCATACGTCACGAAACGTTCGCCATTAGCGACGTTGTAAATATGAATTTGTTCATACTCGTGAATGCCGGCGGCTTCGAGTAATTTGCCATCAATCGCGCATGAACCCTCATATTCCAGTTCAGAATGGGTTACACAGGCACGATGTAATTTAGCTTTTAACAGTGTCAGATGCATAGCTGGCAAAATTCCGTTAGTAAGCCGTATATTATCGCTTTTTAAGAAAGCTCAAGCAAGGTTACAAGCAATATTGTCAATCAATCTTACACTGCCCACACGTCCCGCCGCCAGCAACCGCAACTCTTTATCCACTGCAGGATTAGCCAATTGCAGATCTTCTGCCCGACGAATATCAATATAATCCAATGTAAACCCGGAAGCAGTTAATTGCGTATGGGCTTGAGCCAGTAAAGCCGAATAGTCCTGATTGCCAGACTCCAGCTGTTGTTTGAGTTCAAGCAGATTTGAATACAACGCTGCAGCTTGCTGTTTCAGCGTTTCGTTTAAATGTTGATTACGAGAACTCATCGCCAGACCACTATCTTCTCTTACAGTAGCTGCGCCCACGATCTTAATCGGCAAGTTCAAATCAGCCACCAGTTTACGAATCAGCAATAATTGCTGGTAATCCTTTTCACCAAACACCGCAACATCGGCCTGCACTATATTGAAGAACTTGGTAACGACTGTGGCAACACCATCAAAGTGTCCGGGTCGCTCAAGACCACAGAGCTTGTCATCCATACCAGGCACATGAATAAAGGTATGAAAATCCTTGCCCTGCGGATACATCACCTCAGTATCAGGAGTAAATAACAGATTACAGCCCACCTGAGTCAGCTTTTTAATATCTGTCTGCAACGTCCGGGGATAGTTGGCTAAATCCCGTTTGTCATCAAACTGCAATGGATTGACAAAGATACTGACCACCACTTTGTCAGCCAGAGTCTGGGCTTTTTTCACCAGAGAGATATGCCCGTCATGAAGGTTTCCCATCGTCGGTACAAAGGCAATAGTCCGATGTTCAGCACGCCAGGTCTTTATCTGACCACGCAGGCTCAGAATCGATTCAACAATTTGCATTAATACTGTTGCTCAGCTGTGGGAAACTCACCATTTTTAACGGCTTCAACATAACGACTTATTGCTGCAGGGATGTGACCACTGTCGGCCAGGAAATCATGGCTGAAACGCGGACGTTTACCAGGAGTGATACCTAACATGTCGTGTAACACTAAAACCTGTCCATCACAGTCAGCACCAGCACCAATGCCAATAACCGGAATCGTTAGCGCTTCACTGATGATCTTCGCCAATGCCGCAGGGACGCACTCAAGTACCAGCATATCGGCACCTGCTTTTTCCAAACTAATCGCATCCTGCAGAATTTTATCCGCAGCAGACTGTTCTCTCCCCTGAACCAGATACCCACCCAGCTTATGCACTGACTGGGGTAATAATCCCAGATGACCACAAACAGGAATGCCACGTCGGGTTAAGGCAGAAATTAGTTCAACCAGCTCTGCTCCCCCTTCCAGTTTAACCATCTGCGCCCCGCCTTCGGCCATTAACCGGGCTGCATTGTGCAAAGCCTGATCAGTATTGGCATAGCTCATGAACGGCATATCGGTGATCACAAACAGACGTTCACTACCGCGAATCACATTGGCGGTATGGTAAATCATATGCTCGACCGTGACTGGCAAGGTGCTTTCCTGACCTTGAATGACCATTCCAAGTGAGTCACCCACCAATACGATATCAACTCCAGCCTGTTCCAGAACGTGACTAAAACTTGAATCATATGCCGTCAGCACGGCAATTTTGTTACGCTCGGCTTTCATTTTACGCAGCTGATTGAGACTGGTTCGGCTCATGAGTTTTTCTCTTTCACCGGCAACGGATTGTAATACTGACGACCACTCTGGATAGTGCAGATCTGATCCAGCAATTGCTGATAATCGGCTTCACTTTTCACCAAATCAATTTGTTCTGCATTAACGATCAATAATGGAGAAGCATCGTAATAATGGAAAAAATCAGCGTAGGAATCAGCCAATCGTTTCAGATAAGCATCCTCGACATGCTGCTCATAACTGATACCACGCTGTGAAATCCGGGTTTTCAGGATGGGCAGAGAGGCTTGCAGGTAAATCACCAAATCAGGTGTCCGATGGTGCATGGTCAAACTATCGTAAACCATGTTGTATAAGGCCAGTTCGTCATCATCGAGCGATATTTGGGCAAACAAACGGTCTTTTTCCAGCATGAAATCAGCAACATGCAATGAGGTAAATAAATCATCCTGTTGTAGTGTTTTGGCTAATTTAACGCGCTGCATCAGAAAGCTCAGCTGCGTTGGCAATGCGGATTGTTTGGGATGCAGGTAATAGCGTTCCAGAAAGGGGTTCTGTTCCGGCGCTTCCAACAAGGTATTTCCAGAAAAGCTATCAGCCAACCTTTTAACCAGATGGGTTTTGCCGACACCAATAGGACCTTCGACAACAATATAGCGATGTGGCAATGTTTTCATAAGCTAATCTTATCCACTAGTTGTAAATCACCTTGCGGGCAGGAGAGCAATATTTGCTGTAAAGCACCTATGCCGGGAATCTCAATATCCGGTGCTATTTCGGCCAATGGATATAACACAAAGGCCCGCTCATGCATGCCTGGGTGCGGTATTTTCAGTCGCTCATCATCTAATATTTGCTCACCGTAGAGCAAAATATCCAAATCCAGCGTCCGTTCACCCCAATGCCGCTTTCGTTCGCGTCCATGGAGTTGTTCAACAGATTGTAAAGCATCAAGTAACTGATGTGGACTGAGAGATGTTTCCAGTGAGATCACCGCATTAATGTAATCAGGTTGATCGGCTGGCCCCATGGGCGGGCTCTGATACAACGAGGATACGGTGATGATGGTTACTCCGGCTAATGACTGTACATCATTTATTGCCGTTTTTATCTGTTGCAGTGGGTTTTGCAGATTACTGCCGAGTCCAATATAAACGAGCATTATTCAACTTTTTTATTAGCAG
>NZ_DFTU01000047.1:65184-79597 GCF_002379485.1 Methylophaga sp. UBA4204
ACTTTTTTATTAGCAGGTTTACGACGGCGGCGACGGCGAGGTTTACGTTTATCTGTCTCTGCGCCATTACCTAAAGCATTTACCATTTCGGCCTGCGCAGTAGCAGATGTCTGCTGAAAGGTTGTCCACCAGTCAGTCAGCTCTTGCAAAGGTTCACCGGATTGGGCCCGCAATGCCAGAAAATCGTAACCAGCACGAAACTTGGGATGCAATAACAAAGCAAAAGCACGTTTACCCTGACGGCGTGTCAATCGTGGTTGCATGGTCCAGATATCACGGGTAACCAGACTGAAGCGTTTGGGAATGGCGACGGTTTGAATCTGCTCGGATAATACTTCACCGGCAGCACGCTGCATGGCGGGTATTTCGGGCATTTCCTTACTCAGTTCCAGCCAACGTTGGCGCAATGGCTCCCATAATAATGCAGCGAACAAAAACGCGGGAGTAACCGGCTTGTTGTCAGCCAGTCTTTTATCGGTATTTTCCAACGCTTTCATCAGCAAAGTGCGAGGAAAACCATTATTTTCCTGATGTAACAAAGCCGCGGTTTGAGGATAAAGATGATCAAACACACCGTAGTGACAAAGTAACTCGTGAGTTACTGCTGCCTGCCCACTTAAATACAGTTTTAAGGTTTCATCAAATAATCTGGCCGGAGGAATATCGCTGAGTAATGGGGCCAGATCCACAATCAATTGTTCGGTTTCGGCTTCCAGCTTTAAACCCAATTTAGCCATAAACCGTACAGCACGAAGCATTCTCACCGGATCTTCACGATATCTGACGGGTTTATCACCAATTAAGCGAATCAGACCTGCCTGCAAATCGGCAATACCACCGGTGTAATCAACAATAGAGAAGTCTCTGATGTTGTAATAAAGGGCGTTAATGGTGAAATCGCGACGCCATGCATCCTGCTCTAATGTGCCGTACACATTATCCTGCATGATACGACCTTGCTTATCGACATGATTTTTAGCTTCAGGTGGCGCTCGGAAAGTGGCTACTTCAATAATCTCATCACGACCAAAGCGCACATGAACCAGTTTGAAACGACGACCAATTAACTGGCTGCGACGAAATAACCGATGCACCTGCTCAGGCAGAGCATTGGTAGAAATATCAAAATCCTTGGGTTCGTAACCTAATAACAAATCCCGTACACAGCCACCGACCAGATAGGCCTCAAACCCAGCATCTTTAAGGGTATAAAGCACTTTTAAGGCACTGGGACTGATTAACTGTCGAGAAATATTATGATCGGCGCGCGACACAATAAGTGGTGCGGCTCCCTCGGCTGCTGCACGGCTTTTTTTACCGGCTTTGATCCGTTTGAATGAATTAATGAGTGAATTTATCGAAAGCATAAGGTGCGAATAATACCATGCTTAAAGACGATAGCCGGAAATTGCATTAATTTATCTCATTGCCCGGCGAACCGGGGCAAATGACTGTCGGTGAATTGGTGAAGGTCCTAAATCCATTAGTGCTTGCTGATGCTGTACCGTCGGATACCCTTTATGCTTCGCGAGTCCGTAGCCAGGGTAAAGCTGATCCAACACCAACATTTCACGATCTCTGGCAACCTTTGCCAATATGGAAGCCGCCGCTATGGCTGGTTCACTTAAATCACCTTTAATGATTGTGGTGACCGGACAAGTCAATTGGGGGGCATGATTACCATCAACCAGTGCATGTTCCAGCTCAAAAGGCAAAGCGGCCACTGCACGTTGCATCGCTAATAAGCTGGCTTGCAAAATATTTAATTGATCAATTTCTTCCACTTCTGCCCGGCCCAACGCCCACGCATAAGCATATTCCTCAATTAACGGGACAAGTTGTTCGCGGCGCTTTTCACTGAGCTTTTTAGAATCGGTCAATCCTGTAATAGGTTTATTAGGATCGAGTATGACTGCTGCGGTCACCACTGGCCCTGCCAAAGGCCCCCTGCCAACTTCATCTATTCCAGCAATTAAAACAACCGACTGCATTAAATTAAACTCAGTACGAGTTTGGCAGCATTCTCTGCCCCGCCACTTGGACCAAGTGCTTGTTTGACCTGCTGACGAATGTTTTCAGCATGTTGCTGCCGTTGGGGATGGGTAAGCAGATCCATTAGCTGCTGTTCCAACCGGACTGGCGTAACGTCATCCTGGAGCAACTCTTTAATCACCGGCTGTTTTGTCACAATATTGCATAACCCAACATAGGGAATTTTCACCAGACGTTTGAGTATCCGGTAACTCCATGGAGAAACTTTATAGGTAATAAAATGGGGGACTCCCAGTAACGCAATTTCCAGCGTCACGGTACCCGATGCAGCAACAATCGCATCACAGGCCTGGATAACCTCATAAAAATCATCCTTGATAACCCTTACATTCAAACATGAGCCAGCCAGATACTGTTGCAGAAAGCTTTCATCAATACCGGGGGCCTGGGGAATGACTATCTGAATCGGAAAATGCCGTTTTTCTATTCGTTCAGCCGCTTCCAGCATCACTGGCAGTAAGACTGAAATTTCACTGCGACGGCTGCCGGGAAATAAACCAATAACCCGAATATCTTTATCTAATAAGAATTTTTCCCTTGCTGCAGTTTTGGATAACTGGGTATGCACAGCATCAACTAAAGGATGCCCTACACATGTAACGGCAACCTCTGCTTTCTCGTAGATTTCCTGTTCAAACGGAAATAACACGGCCATATGATCAACATCACGTTTGATTTGTTCGATGCGCCCTGCCCGCCAGGCCCAGATCTTCGGACTGATGTAATACAAAACTTTAATGCCGAGTTTTTTGGCTTGTTTTGCCAGTTTTAGGTTGAAGCCAGGATAATCAATCAAAATTAACAAATCTGGTGGCTGACGACGTAATTCCTCGACCACCTGATTAAAAATGCCTTTGATTTTGGGATAGCGTTTGATCACCTCCACTAGTCCCATTACCGCTAATTCAGCAAAATCAATACTAATATCAGCCCCTGCAGCCCGCATTTTGTCACCGCCAATACCCGTTATATAGATTGAAGGTTGCTGCTGCTTTAATGCGGACACCAGACGAGCGGCATGCGCTTCGCCCGAAGCTTCACCCGCCACAATGTAAATATGATGACTCACTAATACTGGCTCAGTCTTCTACATACCCGGTTAATTCAAGTCCAAAACCGGAAACACCGGTCAGCTTGGTTGGAGTACCAATCACCCGCATTTTACGTATCCCTAAATCTGCAAGGATCTGCGCGCCAACACCAAAGGTTCTCAGATCCCAGCTGGCTTTGAACGGTGCAGCTTCGCCTTGATCCTGCTGCTGATAACGGGCGATTTTTGCGGCCAGTTGTTTGTTCTGTTCTGGCTGTCTTAATACCACAAGCACACCTTTTCCAGCTTGCTGAATTCGTTGCATCACATCCGGTAAAGGCCAATGGGTTGGTTCACGTTTCGATGCCAGTAAATCCCCTAAAGGATCGGCCATATGCACACGTACTAATGTTTCCTGTTCTGCATTAATTTCGCCATATACTAACGCCAGATGGGTTTGACCACTTACATCATCCTGGTAACTGTGCAGAGTGAAATCACCATATTCGGTGGGAAATTCACAGGTCGACATCGCTTTAATCGTCATTTCATTTTGCAGACGATAACTGATTAAATCTGCGATCGTGCCTATTTTAAGCTGATGGGTTTCGGCAAACTTTTCCAGATCCGGACGGCGGGCCATGGTGCCATCATCATTGAGAATTTCGACAATAACTGCGGCCGGCGTACAGCCTGCCAGATAAGCCAAATCACAACCTGCTTCTGTATGTCCGGCACGAGTTAAAACGCCACCTGGTTGTGCTTTTAATGGAAAGATGTGTCCGGGTTGCACCAGATCCTCAGGTTTAGCCTGAGGTGCGACGGCTTTTTGGATGGTTAATGCACGATCAGCTGCAGAAATACCAGTGGTCACGCCATCAGCCGCCTCAATTGAAACAGTGAAGTTGGTGGCATAAGGTGTTTGATTATCGATCACCATAAGTGGCAGACGCAACTGACGGCAACGATCTTCAGTTAATGTGAGGCAAATCAATCCCCGACCGAATTTAGCCATAAAGTTAACGGCTTCAGCAGTAACTTTATCCGCCGCCATCACTAAATCGCCTTCATTTTCGCGATCTTCATCATCCATGATGATGACCATTTTGCCTTGCTTGAGGTCGTCGATAATTTCCTGGGTGCTGTTGATTTGCATTTAGCGAATATAACCCTGTTGAGTGAGAAAATCCCGGCTGATGGTGGAGCCAGTCTGAGGTAACAGACGTTCAAGGTAACGGGCAATCAAATCCACTTCCAGATTGACCCGAGTGCCGGTTTGATAGTGTTTGATAATGGTTTCTTCAAGCGTATGCGGAATGATATTGATATCAAAACCTCCATCAAATACGCCATTCACGGTCAGACTGACCCCATCGATGGTAATTGAACCTTTTTCTGCAATATAACGCTCCAGCTCTGTCGGGACTTTTATCTTATATTGCCAGGAACGGGCCGAAGCCGTTTTACTGATCACTTCACCTAAACCATCAACATGCCCGCTAACCATATGACCGCCTAAACGATCCCCAACGGCAAGGGCTTTTTCAAGATTGGCTTCACTACCCTTTTTTAATTGTCCCAGACTGGTTCGTTGTAGGGTCTCCTGAGAGACATCAAACTGTAAACTTCTGCTCGCCATTTCGACTACGGTTAAACACACACCATTGACCGCGATACTATCGCCCAGTTTTACGTCAGTCAGATCCAGTTTGGCCGGATCAATATGCAAACGAATATCTCCGCCGCGTGATTCCAGTGATTTCAGCTGGCCTACGGCCGCGATAATACCTGTAAACATGTTTAAAAAGCCTCGTTGTACTCTGGGACTGCGGTAATACGCCAGTCCTGACCAATTGCCCGTATATCGGTAATGTGTAATTGAATATTTTGCGCCATGCGATCCATGCCCGGTAAATGAAATACGGCTCTGGCCGCATCCCCCATCAGTTTTGGTGCCACATAAAAAATCATTTCATCAATTAATTGTGATCGTAACAAAGCACCATTTAAAACTGCACCTGCTTCGACCATTACTTCATTAATTTCACGCTTGGCCAATACAGCCAGCATACCGCTCAAATCAACCTGATTGTTTGGCGCAGGTAATACAATGGTTTCCACATCAGCGCGAACCATTCGCTCACAAGCGGTAAACAACAATACTTTAGCGTCATTGAGGATCCGGGCTGAAGTCGGCATACGCAGTTCACTGTCGACGACAACTTTTAGCGGCTGACGGATGCTCTCACCATGAGGATACCAGTCATCTACATGTCGAACGTTAAGTAACGGGTCATCTGCCAGTACCGTACCGACCCCTGTCAGGATCGCTGAGCTGCGAGCCCGGAGTTTCTGTACATCGGCACGCGCTTCAGCGCCGGTTATCCATTTACTTTCTCCTGAAGCCATTGCGGTGCGGCCATCAAGACTCATCGCCATTTTACTTCGTACATAGGGTCTGCCGAGGCGCATACGTTGAATGAAGCCTGGATTTAATTGTTCCGCCTGGGATTGCAAAATCCCCTGATGGACTTCAATACCCGCGTGTTCAATACGTTGAATACCCGTTCCAGAAACAACCGGATTCGGATCAGTCATTGCAACAAATAAACGTTTGATACCCGCACGGATTAATGCATCAGCACATGGCGGAGTTCGTCCAAAATGACTGCAGGGCTCAAGGGTTACATAACAATCTGCACCTTCTGCATCATGTCCGGCATCATGCAGAGCATTTATCTCGGCATGTGCTTCTCCGGCACGATGGTGCCAACCCTGGCCGATTATCTGATCATTTTTTACAATCACACAGCCAACGCGAGGGTTTGGATCTGCTGTATATAATCCTTTCCAGGCAAGTTGTATTGCCTGTGCCATAAATTGTTCGTGTTGGCTCATTGGGAATGCCTCCACAGATTAATGTTCGTTATGATTGTAATCGCATTCGAATGATGCGTTGGAACAAACTGGTGCTGACCGTAAGATTCAGCTGTCTTTGTCAGATAATGCACGATTTTCCATACGTTCAATTTCTTCCCGAAACGCATTCACATCCTGAAAACTTCGATAAACAGATGCGAATCGGACATAAGCTACTTCATCCAGTTCACGTAATGCATCCATTACCCAATCACCCACAAGACGACTTTGCACTTCTCTTTCACCCGTTGCCCATAAGCGTCGAGTGATAGTTTTTACGGCATTATCAATAGCGTCAATGCTGACCGGGCGTTTTTCCAGGGCCCGCATAATGCCCGCGCGTAATTTATTTTCATCAAACGCTTCACGGGTGGCATCACGCTTAATCAACCTTGGCAAACTCAGCTCAGCGGTTTCATAAGTGGTAAACCGCTCATTACATTCCTGACACATACGACGTCGTCGAATCGCATCTCCCTCAGAAGAAAGACGCGAATCGACGACTTTTGAATCTTCAGCTCCGCAAAACGGGCAACGCATCAGTCAGCTCAAACTTATGAATAAACTGGCAATCGTTTGCAGATCGTCATTACTTTGTCACGAATAGCTGCAATCACTTTTTCATCACCATGACTATCAATAACATCACACATCCAGCCTGCCAAATCGGTGCAATCCTGCTCGCTGAAGCCACGTGTTGTAACCGCAGGTGTTCCGACACGAATACCAGAGGTAACGAATGGTGATTGTGGATCATTAGGCACAGCATTTTTATTGACCGTAATATGGGCATTACCCAACCAGGCATCAACTTCTTTACCAGTCAAACCAGCTTCAATAAAGCTGACCAGGAACAAATGGTCATCGGTTCCTTTAGAGACTACATCATAGCCACGTGCCATAAAGACTTTGGCCATCGCCTGGGCATTTTTCACAACTTGCTGTTGATAGGTTTTGAACTCCGGCAACATTGCTTCCTTGAAAGCAACTGCTTTTGCCGCAATGACATGCATTAATGGCCCACCCTGAAAACCAGGGAAAACGGCTGAGTTCAGCTTTTTCTCAATTTCAGGATTGGATTTGGCCAGAATCAGACCACCACGCGGGCCTCTTAATGTTTTGTGAGTCGTTGTGGTTGTCACATCAGCGATTTGGACCGGATTTGGATACAGGCCTGCAGCGACCAAGCCGGCAATATGAGCCATATCAACCAGTAAATATGCACCGACTGAATCCGCAATATTACGGAATTTTTGCCAGTCGATAATGCGAGAATAAGCCGAAAAACCGGCAACGATCAATTTAGGCTGATGTTCTTTTGCCAGTCGTTCAACTTCACTGTAATCAATTTCACCAGAATCACTACTGATGCCATAAGCCACGGAGTTATAGATTTTGCCAGAAGCACTGACTTTTGCGCCATGAGTTAAATGACCACCGTGTGCCAGACTCATGCCCAGAATCATATCACCGGGTTGCAATAAAGCCAGATAAACTGCAGCATTGGCCTGTGAACCTGAATGTGGTTGCACGTTAGCGTAATCAGCACCGAATAAAGCTTTTGCTCGTTCAATAGCCAAATCTTCAGCGGTATCAACGTGTTCACAACCGCCATAGTAACGTTTACCGGGATAACCTTCTGCGTATTTGTTGGTTAACAATGAGCCCTGAGCTTCCATCACCCGTGGGCTGGTATAGTTCTCAGAAGCAATTAATTCGATGTGATCTTCCTGACGCTGTTCTTCAGCAGAAATTGCCTGAAACAACTCGTCATCAAAATCAGCAATGCTCATGTTTTTTTTGTACACAGTTTTCCCCTGTAGCGGCTGTAAATGCCCGCATATTGTATCCCACAACGCACGTAGCATCTATGTAAGAATAGACTTTTTAATTCATCCAAACTGGAGTCATTATGAAAATAGGTATTCTTGGTGGTGGCCTTATGGGAAATGCCCTGGCACAACACCTTCTCACCCAACAATGTGAGTTGAGTATTTACAATAGAAGTATTGAAAAAATTGCAGATTTAAACACACATGGCGCCCGTATCTGTAGTGCTGCCAGTGAAGCTGTTGAAAAAAGCGAGATTGTCGTTTTACTGTTAAGCGATGCCGATGCTATTGCTACCGTTTTAGACAGTGTTGCGCCCGGCGCATTTATGGATAAGTTGTTTATCCAAATGGGTACGATCGCACCACAACAGTCGCAGCACATTGAACACCAGCTAAACAATGCCGGTGCAGAATATCTTGAGTGCCCGGTCTTAGGAAGTTTGCCAGAAGCGCGAAGCGGCAAACTGATTCTGATGGCAGCTGGAACAGAGGATAATTATCAACAGGCGCTTCCTTTATTAAAAATGATTGGCGAAACGCCTCGATATATTGGAAGGACTGGCCAGGCAGCGACCATTAAGTTAGCGTTGAATCAATTAATTGCTGGCCTTACAGCAACCTTTTCATTAAGTCTGGCCTTGATTGAAGAGAATGGGATTGACGTTGATCAATTTATGCAGATTTTGCGTGAAAGTGCTTTATATGCTCCAACCTTTGATAAAAAGCTGGATCGTATGCGCAATCGTGATTTCAGCGATCCTAATTTCCCGACCAAACATCTTGCAAAAGATACTCGTTTATTTCTCGAGGTTGGGGAGCAACTTCGTCTTGATACCAGTGCATTAGAAGGTATCAGTCGATTACTGGATAAAACAATTGCTATGGGTCTGGAGAATACTGATTATTCGGCAATATATGCCGCGATTTCACCTGATAGAAAATAATTCCATGATCAAAAACGCCCTCTGTTAGAGGGCGTTTTGATAAGGCTTACAACAGGAATTACAAGCTAAACAAATCACGGCGAATAATCGTTTCACAGCGGTCGGGACCGGTGGAAATAATATCAATCGGCACACCGGCCAAGTCCTGAATCTTGTTAATATAATTACGAGCATTTTCCGGCAAGGCATCAAACTCAGTGATACCCAAGGTGGAGTCCTGCCAACCAGGCATATCAATATATACCGGTTCACATCCCTCAAACTCATCAGCACTCAGTGGCAGAACGGTTACATCTTCTCCATGGCGTTTGTAACCAATGCATAAGCGAATCGTTTCCAGTCCGTCCAGTACATCCAGTTTTGTTAAACATAAACCGGTAATGCTGTTAATCCAGCTGGCACGGTTTAGCGCCACCATATCAAGCCAGCCACAACGACGATCACGACCGGTTGTCGAACCTTTTTCGTGTCCCTTTTCAGATAAATGTTTACCAATGCCACAGCTTAATTCTGATGGAAATGGACCTGCGCCGACACGAGTAGCATAGGCTTTGGTAATACCCAATACATAATCAATATGACAAGGTCCAACACCCGCACCCGTTGCGCTACCACCGGCAGTCGTATTGGATGAAGTGACATAAGGGTAGGTTCCGTGGTCAATATCCAGCAACGCGCCCTGAGCACCTTCAAACATCACGCGATCACCGTTGAGATAATATTGCTGCAGCATAGCCGGAATATCGGCAATCATTGGCAACAGTACATCACGCATGGCTAAAGTTTCATCACGTACCTGTTCAAAACTCACAGGAGCAGCCTGATAGTAATTTATCAAGGCAAAATTATGAAAGCTGACAACTTCACACAGTTTTTCCACAAATTTTTGCTCGTTAGCCAGATCGCCAAGCCGCAGCCCCCGACGAGCCACTTTATCTTCATAGGCTGGACCGATGCCTCGGCCAGTGGTGCCAATCGCGTCTTTGCCACGGCGTGACTCTCTGGCGACATCCAGCGCTACGTGATAAGGCAGAATCAACGGACAGGCAGCACTGATTTTAAGACGCTGGCGAACCGGAATACCATTGGTTTCCAATTCGTTCATTTCTTTGATCAATGCTTCTGGCGATAGCACCACACCATTACCAATAAGGCATTGAACATGTTCACGCAATATACCGGACGGTATCAGATGCAAAATGGTTTTTTTGCCCTCAATAACCAGGGTATGTCCTGCATTATGTCCGCCTTGAAAACGCACAACGGCAGAGACACTGTCGGTTAACAGATCAACGACTTTGCCTTTACCTTCATCACCCCATTGGGAACCAATTACTACAATATTTTTAGCCACGCGTGTTATTTCCTGTATCGACCACTTGCCAGCGGCCATCTTGTTGAATCAATGTTTTTTCAGTTTGTGTGGTACTGCCAGGTAAATCAAATACAACAATATTTCCCTGTTCACGTAAGTTTGAGACCAATTCAAGCTGTTGCTGATCAGTTGACCATTGCGTCGCTATAACCTGACGTTTTTCAGTTGGTTTGGGGAAACTGGTTACCAGCTTTTTCAGATCCAGGCTGAAGCCAGTCGCGGGCTGAGCGTGACCGAAATCCTGACCAATATCGTCATATCTGCCACCTAAGGCAATCGCCTGTGCCGAATTTGACTGATAAGCCGCAAAAACCACTCCCGTATGGTAGTGATAGCCTCGAAGCTCTGCCAGATCAAAATTCAATTGAATCTCTGGTAACCGTTGTTTTGCCATCTCAGCAAGAACAACCAGTGTGTCGAGTGCTTTTAATACCGAATCAGGGGCATCCTGTAATATTCGTTTTGCTTTATCCAAAACGCTGACGTCACCATTCAACTCGGATAGGGCCGCCAACATATTACTAGCGTTTTCAGCAATAGCGTAACCTGATAATAAATGCAGTATTTCCGGCAAGGCTTTGCGTTGCATGGCAGAAAACAATGCCTGCTCTTGCTCATCATCCAATTCTGCATAATCAGCTAATCCACGATAAATACCAACATGACCAATATCTAAAGAGATTGAACCTGAAACCCCACTGATCTCCAGTAACTCGACCATCAGTTGGATACTTTCCATATCACTTTCTGGACCAGCATGGCCGTATATTTCAGCCCCTAATTGGATCGGATTACGTGAACTGGCCTGACCAGCCGGCAATGTATGCAATACGCTACCGATGTAGCAAAGACGTAATACATCTGAATTATCGCGTAAACGATGGGCAGCGATTCTGGCAACTTGGGGAGTCATATCAGCGCGAATTCCAAGCAATCGGCCGGATAACTGGTCTATCAATTTAAAGGTTTGCAGATCCAGGGTTTTTGCGGTGCCGGTTAATAAGGAATCCAGATATTCAACCAGAGGCGGTACAACAAGCTGGTAGCCCCAACTTTGCATACGATCAACCAACAGCCGATGCATTCGTTCCAGCTGTGCAGCCTCTTCAGGCATTAATTCATCGATGCCCTCAGGGAGCAACCAACTTTCTTTTAGTGTCATGTAAATTAATTAACCCAGTATAAAATCAACAGGCCAGCCAGCATACTCAGCAATCCTGTTATGCGTATTTGCTGATCCGTCATTGTGGCAATTTGGAGTATGGCTCGCCTTAATGCTGTGGGATTAATAAACGGCAAAATCCCTTCTATAATCAACATTAATGCGGTGGCGAGCCATAGACTCTGAATCAGTGAGTCACTCACTGTTCCAATGTATTCAAGTCACTAAAACTGCTGAAGAAATCACCTTTCGGTTCAATGACCAGCATGTCATCTCCTTGGAAGATATGCTTGTATGCACCTAAACGGCGATAGAATGAATAAAAATTCTCATTCTGACCATACGCATCGGCATAGATTTGGGTTGCAATCGCATCACCTTCACCACGTAACATTTCTGATTGGCGATTTGCCTCAGCCAGTATTACGGTACGTTGTCTGTCTGCATCTGAACGGATTTTTTCTGCTTCTTCTGCACCGCGTGACCGTAAATCTTTCGCTACCCTTTCACGTTCAGCTTCCATCCGCGTGTAAACCGATGAACTTACTTCAGTAGGCAAATCAATACGCTTAATGCGGACATTAACAACCTCAATACCAAACTCGTTTGAAATCCTGTTTGCTTCATCCATCAAGCCACTGACCATCTCAGAACGTTCACCAGAAACCACTTCCTGAATCGTGCGGCGCCCAAATTCGGCACGTAGCCCATCTTTGATAATCTGGGATATGCGTAATTTGGCGCTTTCTTCATCTCCACCCATCGAAGTGAAGTAATCAGCAACATTGGAAATACGCCATAGGACAAAAGAATCCACAATAACGTTTTTCTTTTCGCCGGTCAGGTATCGTGCTGGTGTGGCATCAAGACTGAGAATACGACCATCGAAACGACGAACTTCATTCACAAATGGAATTTTGAAATGAATACCCGGCTCAAAGTCAGCATGTTCAATTTGACCTAAACGAAGCAATATAACGCGCTCACGTTCATCCACAAAGAAGATGGCAGAACTCATCGTGATCAATGCCAGGACAACAATAAAAATAATTGTAGTAAATTTAGAACTCATGATTATCGTCCTCCCCGGCTACGTGATCCATCTTGATCAGAAGAACTTGTTGTGGATGTAGTGGTGCTATTACCCGTTGTCGGGTAATTCAAGTTATTTAAATCTACACGAGGAGCATTACCACCACTGCTACGCATTCTATCCAATGGCAAGTAAAGAACATTGTTTCCACCGCTATCAATATCTACCATTACTTTCTGACTGCGACTGTAGACAGATTCCATAGCATCAATATAGAGACGTTCCTGGGTGATTAACGGGGCTTTCTCGTATTCGGTCATAACCTGAACAAAACGACTGGCTTCACCATTTGCTTTGGCAACCACCTGACTCTTGTAAGCTTCAGCTTCCTGAATATCACGGAAGGCCTGCCCGCGAGCCCTTGGGATAATATCATTTGCGTAGGCTTCAGCTTCATTCTTCTGTCTGACTTCATCTTCACGTGCTTTGACCACGTCTGCAAAAGCTGACTGAACCTGCTCAGGCGGTTGAACATCCTGCATACTGACACTGGTAACTGTCAAACCGGTAGCGTGAGCATCCAGCATGGCTTGCAAGCGTTGCTCAGTCCGAGTGGCAACTTCACTCCGCCCCTCAGTTAATACAAAGTCCATTGTCGATTGCCCAACAACTTCACGAACAGCACTTTCCATCATCTGACGGAGAATGGTGTCTGGAGTACGAACATTAAACAAATACTGCGCCGCATCGTTAATGCGATATTGGCCAGCAATCTTTAAGTCGACAATATTTTCGTCATTCGTCAACATCAAAGACTCAGACAAAACATTACTTTCTGGTCTGCCACCTGCAGAACGATAACCAATCTCAACAGAACGTATTTTTGCAACATCAACCACTTCAACTTTATCGATTGGATAAGGGAAATGCCAGTGAGGACCAGGCATAGCTGTGTGACTGTATTGACCAAAACGTAAAACCACACCGCGCTCGGCAGGTTCGACAATATAAATTCCGGATAGCAACCAAACCAGTAAAATAATAGCGGCGATTAAGCCAGCGCCGATTGAACCGGCTTTATTATTATTGCCTTCTGGCGGTTGAGTATTATTTCCACCACCTTTGCCACCAAACATTCCGGCAAACTTACGCTGTAGGTTTTTTACTACTTCATCAAGATCAGGGGGGCCATCATTGCCACCACCACGCTTACCCCATGGGTCTTTATCACCACTACCGGGTTCATTCCAAGCCATGTACCGCTCCAAAATTTAATTTATGATTTTCAATGTGGAAACCGAATGAATCTATTTTACGGACATGGTTGCCGATAGCAACCAAAAGTCCGTTTTAATTGACTGATTCAATCGCTGAGAGTTGCTCAGGAAAATATTCTTGTAATGCCATCCTCAATAGATCCAAGCCTTCACCTGTTTGCGCAGAAAGCCAGATACGACGTATTTTTCCTTGCTGATCCCGTTCAATTTTCGGCTGAACATTTTCCAGGCGATCAATTTTGTTATAAATAATCAATTGCGGTAACTCGTCAGCACCTATCTGTTGCAGGACATCGTCAACATGTTTCATCAACTCATCCCTGTCGAGTGCAGCGGCATCTACAACATGTAACAACAGAGAAGCATCCCGTGTTTCTTCCAAAGTGGAACTGAAAGACTCAACTAAATCATGGGGAAGCTGACGAATGAATCCGACTGTGTCAGCAATTATCAGAGGTTCAGTTTCTGCTAACCTTAATCGGCGTAACGTAGGATCCAACGTAGCGAATAAACGATCGTCAGCATAAACATCAGCAGCCGTCATTCGATTGAAAAGTGTTGATTTTCCTACGTTGGTATAACCGACCAAAGAAACAACCGGCACACCGGCACGTTGTCTTGAGCGTCTTCCCTGATCTCGTTGTGAACGCACTTTATCAAGGCGCTTCTTAAGGGATTTGATGCGTTGTCCAAGCAGCCTTCTATCTGTTTCTAACTGAGTTTCACCGGGACCACGTAAACCAATACCCCCTTTTTGTCTTTCCAAGTGAGTCCATCCACGAACCAGCC
>NZ_DFTU01000047.1:79804-81920 GCF_002379485.1 Methylophaga sp. UBA4204
TATCCAGAATCAGACCGGTGCGGCCTAATACACGGCATTTTAACCGCTGTTCAAGATTACGTTCCTGACTGGGAGAGAGTTCGTGGTTAAAAATCACTACCGCAGCATCATTGGCTGCTACAAGTTCAGCTATTTCTTCTACCTTGCCTGAACCGGCGAAGTACTTTGAATCAGGCCGCTGACGTTTGCCATGCACTACGGCTGAAATATTGGTACCTGTTGAATTAACCAATTCAAGGAATTCCTGTTGTTTTTCATCAAATCCCCGATCATTAAAATCAAGGTGAACTAAAACAACGGATTCCTGTTCGGAATTCTCTTCAAAAGCTGCATTGCTATCAGGCCGATCAAACAATCAATAAACTCCCTTATTCTTCTTGGGTTATCTGAACATTTCTTGCAGGAACAATAGTCGAAATGGCATGTTTATAGACCATTTGATTCACTGAGTTTTTCAGTAAAATGACAAATTGATCGAAGGAATCAATCTGACCCTGTAGTTTAATGCCATTGACCAGATATATTGAAACTGAAACATTTTCTCGACGTAATGCGTTTAAAAAAGGATCCTGCAAGGATTGGGCTTTGGCCATTGTCGACTCCATCGTTGTTATTATTGTTAAATTTCAAATAGTATATTAGGCATTCTAAAAGGCTGCACAGAATCGTCAAGCATTATCGGATGTAGCCAGCTTGTAACGTATAAAATCCAATACCTGTTGTTCTGGTAAATCTGTACTGCTGTCAAACCAAACACCATCTTTTTGAGCTCTTAACCAGGTCAGCTGACGTTTCGCCATTTGCCTTGTAGCAATAATTGCTTTTTCAATAAAGGTGGCTTCGTCATACTCTCCGCGCAGAAAAGACCATGCCTGTCGGTAGCCTACAGCCCGAATTGATGGCAATGCTGGATGCAGATCTTCACGCCGATACAGTTTTCTGACTTCATCAATAAATCCAGCTTGCATCATTGTTTCGTATCTTTTGGCGATTCGTTGATGCAGAATTTTTCGATCAAAAGGCGATAGAATTATTTTTATGACTTCATAGGGCAATAAAAAATCTGAATATTTGGTTAATTCAGTTAATGATTTCCCAGAAATCTCATAAACTTCCAAGGCACGTAATAATCTTTGCGGATCATTATTATGAATACGTTTTGCCGAAACAGGATCTATTTTGGCCAGTCGATCATGCAAATACGGCAAGCCAAATTGCTGAAGCTCATTCGCCAGTTTTGATCGGACTTGTGCGTCAGCTTCTGGTAACTCTGCAATGCCATATTGCAACGTTTTAAAATACAGCATCGTCCCGCCAACCAGTAACGGAACTTTTCCCCGCTGGGTAATATCATCCATTAACGCCAACGCATCCTGACGAAATCTTCCCGCAGAATAAGCCTCTGTAGGATCAAGAATATTCACCAGATGATGAGGATACTTCTGCAACGTGAGTGCATCTGGCTTGGCTGTACCAATATCCATCTGCTTGTAAACAAGAGCAGAATCAACACTGATAATTTCTACGGGAAGATTCTGAGCAAGAAATATTGCCAGCTCTGTTTTACCTGCGGCCGTGGGCCCCATTAAAAAAATGGCTGGTGGCACAGCTTGGCCAGACAACAAATCGATAATTACCCTTGCTTCATTGAGTCAAAAAACTCAACATTGGTTTTAGTCGATTTTAGCCTATCCATCAGAAATTCCATTGCTTCAATGGGTTCCATTGGAGCCAGAATCTTACGTAAGATCCACAGCTTCTGAAGATCTTCTTCATTAGTCAGTAATTCTTCACGACGGGTACCGGAACGTGTGACATTAATCGCAGGATAAATACGACGGTCAGCCAATTTACGTTCAAGTAATACTTCCATATTACCGGTACCTTTAAACTCTTCGTAGATGACTTCGTCCATCTTCGAACCAGTATCAATTAGGGCCGTTGCAATAATGGTTAAGCTACCACCTTCTTCAATATTTCGGGCCGCGCCAAAGAACCGTTTAGGACGTTGCAGCGCATTTGCATCGACACCACCAGTAAGGACCTTACCGGATGAAGGCGAGACTGTATTGTATGCACGCGCTAAACGGGTAATTGAATCTAACAGAATAACGAC
>NZ_DFTU01000070.1:0-6011 GCF_002379485.1 Methylophaga sp. UBA4204
CATTGAACCCGAAATGATTGACTCCCAGATGTTTCTCTCAGCCGACATTTCTGATATGCGCATTACCTATCGTGTCGATAGATAACTCAGTCAAAGGAATTGCAATTGAGTTTTAATCTTAGGAACGAGTTTAAATTTCTTGTTGGCTAGACAGCGATGTCATACCGAAAATTTAACTCTGGACATTAATATACATCCTTTCCAACAAAACCTCTAGTGATCGTTAATAAAATAATTTTCAGATCAAGAAGCAATGTCCAGGTTTGAATATACTGTAGATCATATTTGATACGCCCTTCCATTTTATCCAGCGTATCCGTCTCTCCACGAAAACCATTTATCTGGGCAAGACCGGTAATACCAGGCTTAACCTTATGCCGAAGCATATACCCTTGGATTTTCGCTCTATATTCTTCATTGTGCGCTACAGCATGTGGCCTTGGGCCAACGATTGACATAGAACCGCCTAACGAATTGAAGAATTGTGGTAATTCATCTAGTGAAGTTCTTCGTAAAATTTTGCCAAAATGCGTGACCCTTTGATCGTTCTTTTGGGCTTGAATGACCTTATCACCATCTTCAGTAACTGTCATGGTACGAAACTTCCAGACTTTTATTTTTTCACCATCCATTCCATAACGTGTCTGTTTAAAAAACACAGGACCTTTGGAAGTCGCTTTAATGCCAATGGCTATCAATAACATCGGAATGGCTATCAGACACAGTATAAAAAAACTCAAGACAATATCTTCAATGCGTTTGATTGCACTATCAATACCGGCAAAGGGTGTCTCATAAATGCTGATTGCCGTTATTCCCTGATAATCCACCCATCTGGAGTTAAGCAGATTAAAAGTAAACAAATCGGGTACCAAATAAACCGAAGCGGTAGTATCGGCAAGCTTTTCAGTAATCAAACGAATACGGGCTTCAGCTGCCAAAGATAATGTAATAAAGACAATGTCGATTTTTCCTGTACGGCAATCTCTTATTAAGTCTTCGATACTGCCAAGGACAGTCGCTGCATTTTCTTCCAAACGACGATTTGGGGCCGGTTTACGATCATCGTAGAAACCACTGAAACGGTAACCTGTCCATTCCATTTCATCAAAGGATTTTTCCAGTCGATAACCAAGCTTCGTCGCTCCTACAATAGCCACGCGTCGGGTATTTAACCCCTTGGATCGCATTATTCCAAGCACCATTCGAACGATGGCATGCCAGGAAATCAACTCGATAGGTGTAGCGATTATCCAGATTAATATGAAAGGTGTTGCATAGGTTTGTTCATTAATGACAATCAGTTCGATTGTCACCAATACCGCGATACTCGTTCCCCAGGAAAATAATACTGCAGTAACCTCATCCCTTAGATACGTCCCGCGCCATGAACGATAGGCATCCTGTGATTCGGCAAAGAAGTGAAAAAGAATAATTGAAAATAATAAAGACCAGACATGCTTTGGTTGCCATTCAATAGCAAACAAATCCATTAAAGCCAGAAAGGTTACTAATATAATGGCACTATCAATTAGCCTTGAAATAGCATTAATTTTTGAGTCGTAATGTCTGATTTTTCCTTGCGCCATAATTGTCCTTAGGCCATCTCTTATTCTGTTATTTACGGTTATAGGTATCTTGAAGCCTGATAATGTCGTCTTCTTCAAGGTAGGCGCCGGATTGTACCTCAATGATTTCCAAAGGGACTCGTCCAGGATTACGTAAACGATGCACACTTCCAAGAGGAATAAATGTTGATTCGTTTTCGCCCAGTAACATGACCTCATCATCCCGTGTGACTTCAGCGGTTCCACTTACCACTACCCAGTGTTCAGCACGATGGTAATGCATTTGCAATGACAAAGATGCGCCCGGGTTCACCAATATGCGCTTCACTTGAAATCGGTCACCCATATCAACAGAGTCGTAATTACCCCATGGGCGATAACATTTACGATGGGTTATAACTTCTTTACGGTTTTGTCGGGTCAGTTCTTCAACGATTGTTTTAACTTTTTGTGCCTGATCTTTATGCGCCACCATGACAGCATCATGTGTTTCAACAACAATCACATCGTCCAGGCCTAACACCGTCACCAGACGATTTTCGCTATGAATATAGGCGTTATGAACATTTTCAACCAGAACATCGCCGATCAACACATTCTGATCAGCATCACGGGTGAAAGCTTCCCATAAAGAAGACCATGAACCGACATCACTCCAGCCCGCATCGAGTGGAACAACCATAGCTTTATCGGTTTTTTCCATGACCGCGTAATCAATTGAGTCACTCGGACTTTGCTCAAAAAGCTCAGGATCAACACGGACAAAATCAAGATCGATAACCGCTTTTTCAAGGGATTGTTTACAGGAAGACAACATCTCAGGCGAAAAGCGTGCGAGCTCTTTGATATATGCGGAGGCTTTAAACAAAAACATCCCACTGTTCCAGAAAAAGTTTCCGGCAGACAGGTAGGACTCTGCTGTAGCCAAATCCGGTTTTTCGATAAAACGTTTTACTGAACTGGGTTTCGACTTTTCTTCTGCTTCAATATAGCCATAGCCGGTGTGAGCAGATTGTGGCTGAATACCAAAAGTAACCAGTTTATCTTGTTCAGCCAATATTTGCGCTTGTTGTATAGCCTTATGAAATACAGCCACATCCGAAATTAGATGATCTGCAGCTAATATTAACAGTAACGGATCTTCACCGTTCTCCATGGCCTTTAATGCTGCCAGAGCAATCGCTGGAGCGGTATTACGGGCACAGGGTTCAAGAATAATGCCATTGGCTTCCAGACCTATTTCCTGAAGCTGTTCAGCTACCATGAAACGATGCTCGTTATTACAGACAATTAATGGAGCTTCGAGAGACTCCAAACCATTTAAACGAGTGAGCGTGCTTTGAAACATCGATGAATCGCCAAACAAGGTTAAAAACTGCTTGGGCTTGTTTTTTCGTGATAATGGCCATAAACGGCTTCCGGAACCACCGGATAAAATTACTGGAATCATTTCAAGTCTTCCTCACAAGGATTTGTTTATCTTTCATAGCCACCGCTGCTGGAGGCTATTTTTTTGTCCAACAAGGCGGAAATGATGCGATGCAGTTGTTCTACATGAGTCATTTCCAACGCAGTGGGACGGAAAAATAGTCCCAGCCCTTTGGGTTGAGGCTGAAAATGCACCACTCTTCGTTGCTCGTCGTTTATTTAGAGTCACTAAACTGCTCTCCTCGCGCCTTGATTGGTACATTTTCAGTCACAACAGAGGTGGCTATGAAAAATAAACAATTCTAGGGTCTTTTTATCTTTCATAGCCACCACTGCTGGAGGCTGTTTTTTTGTCCAACAAGGCGGAAATGATGCGATGTAGTTGTTCTACATAAATCATTTCCAACGCAGTGGGACGGAAAAATAGTCCCAGCCCTTCGGGTTGAGGCTGAAAATACACCACTCTTCGTTGCTCGTCGTTTATTTAGAGTCACTAAACTGCTCTCCTCGCGCCTTGAGTGGTGTATTTTCAGTCACAACAGAGTTGGCTATGAAAGATAAAAAGACCCTAAAATCTTTCATTTTGATGCCAAGCCCATGCTGTTTCGATAATTGATTCAATGTCCGTAAATGCAGGCTGCCATCCCAGAGCTTTTCTTGCCGCTGATGAATCGGCTACCAGCACTGATGGATCGCCAGCTCTTGGGGGTTCAATCGTAAAAGCGATATCGTGTTGAACTACTTGCTTGGCTGCTTCAATTACTTGCAATACGCTAAATCCATTCCCATTACCCAAATTGAAAGCAAAGGCACCGTCATGTTGTTGTAAATATTCTCCTGCCAGAATATGGGCTGAAGCCAAATCGTTTACATGAATATAATCCCGAATGCAGGTGCCGTCAGATGTTGGATAATTATCACCAAACACTTTTAATGTTGATGCTTTGCCGACAATGGCAGATTTAAGAATATTAGGAATTAAATGTGTTTCAGGTTCGTGACGTTCGCCGATTTCACCGTCCGGATCTGCACCACAGGCATTAAAATAGCGTAATGCCACAGACTTTATACCATATGCATGATGATAATCCCCCAACACATCCTCAATCATTTTCTTTGATTGTCCATAAGGATTTATCGGCATACGGGGATGCTGTTCATCTATTAGATCTTGCTCAGGCAGACCAAAAACAGCGGCAGTAGACGAGAAAACAAGTTTATCGTGTCCGGTTGCTACCATTGCATCCAACAGGTTTAAGGTACCAGCAACATTATTTCGGTAATATAACGCCGGATTTTGTACAGATTCACCAACCAGTGACTTGGCACAAAAATGCATTATCAAATCAAATGGTCCTGCATCCTGCAAAATACTGAGCAATGCTTCGGCATCCAGAATATCGGCTTCAATGAATTGACTCCAGCGAACCGCTTCTCGATGACCAGTGCTAAGGTTATCTAATACCATCGTTTGATGATTCATCAAGGCCAATGCCTTGCAAATATGAGATCCAATATAACCTGCACCGCCGAGTACTAAAACTTTCATTTTTATTCCTTGTTGCACCCAAAAACATTGAAATCCACCTAGGCAGAATTCATAGACCTCTTTGCACGAACTTTAAAAGGATTTTTTTGAGCGAAACTAAATAGTAATGTTCAACATTTACAATATATCAGTCCGACTATGACTTATCTAATGTTGTTTAACTATGGAGTTCTTGAACTTCACAGGCAATTACTTTAGCTTAACGTCATCTCTTTTTTCCACAACAGTTTGATAAGGATCTCGTCAATGGCTGTAAAAAGTCTTATAAGAAAATGTTTATTCCCTGCGGCAGGTTATGGCACACGATTTCTTCCTGCAACGAAAGCAATGCCCAAAGAAATGTTACCCATTGTCAGTAAGCCTTTGATTCAATATGGTGTTGAAGAAGCCATGGAGGCAGGCATTTCACAAATTGGTTTTATAACTGGCCGTGGTAAACGAGCCATTGCTGATCATTTCGACACCAGTTTCGAACTGGAACATCAAATTAAAGGCACCTCAAAAGAAAAATTTCTCGATGATATTCGTTATCTGATGGATAACTGTGAATTTGTATTTATGCGCCAACGGGAAATGTTAGGACTGGGTCATGCGATCCTGACCGGCGAACCGATGATTGGCAATGAACCATTTGCAGTCATTCTGGCTGACGATTTATGCGCCAAACCAACGGAAGGTGGTGAACGTGCACTGAGTCAATTGGTTGCGTTATATGAACGTTATCAGTGCAGCATCGTCGCGATTGAGGAAGTCCCTGCTGATGAAACCCATAGCTATGGTGTCATTTCCGGTGATGAAATCGCTCCGGGTATTTATCAAATTAAAGACATGGTTGAAAAACCCAAACCTGAAGAGGCCCCCAGCAATCTGGCGATTATCGGACGCTATATTCTGACGCCGGAGATTTTTGAATATCTGCGTAAAACCAAACCCGGCACCAATGGTGAAGTTCAAATAACGGATGCCTTGCGCTTGCTGGCACAGGACCGTCTAGTATTAGCCGTAAAATTCAAAGGTCAACGTTTTGATTGTGGCAGCGTAGAAGGTTTTGTTGAAGCCACCAATTATTACTACGAACATGAGCATTTGAATAAATCAGCGTAAGGTAGGGTCTGTTTATCTTTCAGAGCCACCACTGCTGGCGGCTATTTTTTTGTTCAACAAGGCGGAAATGATTTGATGTAGTTGTTCTACATAAATCATTTTCAACGAAGTTGGGCGGAAAAATAGCCCCAGCCCTTCGCGTTGGGGCTGAAAATGCATCACTCAGTGTTGCTCGTCGTTTATTTAGAATGACTACAAAAACGCCGGGACAAGCAATGTTCCAGACATTGCTATTGCATACACTCCATCCATGGAGATAAACGTTTTTGAGCGTAAGCCCCAAAGGGGTGAGATACATGGATGTATCTCACAAACTGCTCTCCTCGCGCCTTGATTGGTGCATTTTCAGTCACAACAGAGGC
>NZ_DFTU01000070.1:6156-6376 GCF_002379485.1 Methylophaga sp. UBA4204
CCATCATCACTGCTTATATAAAGTATTCCATTATCTACAAACGGTGATGCAAATATGGCCCATCCTGAATCGAGACGCCATTTTTGCTCACCGTTATTTATATCAAGCGCATAAAGATATCCATCCATTGCACCAATATAGACTTGGTCACCTGCGATAGCTGGCGATGAAAAGACCGTTGCCTGAGCATCAAATTGCCAGAATGGTTCACCACTTTCTT
>NZ_DFTU01000063.1:0-2440 GCF_002379485.1 Methylophaga sp. UBA4204
TAATGGATTGTGCCCGAGAAAATGCACATTTTGTCCAATTTTACGACCTTGCATATAAGCCTGGAATTGCGCTTTATACACTTTGCCAAACGGTAAAAAGGCTTTCCAACGGGCGAAACGGTTACCCAAAAAAGCCCAGACAAATCGGGCCAGTAAGTTGATCACAAACACATAACCCACCCAGATATGAGTGGCTTTAAGTAGGATTTTGCCATCATCAGTAACGCCCAAATCCTTACTGAACATCAACACTAAACCAATTGCCAGTAATCCCAGAATCGCCAGCACATTTATCCAGTGAAATAAACGAACGCCTCCATCCCATACCGGATAAGCTTTTAAGGTTGATTGTGCCATTATTATGTTCCTTACATTTATCAATTAACCCGTAGCTTAAGCTTGTTTACTTAAATTAATATTAACTACGTTAAAGTGTACTAAATCAGCTTGTACGACAGTAATCACCTTCCCATTTCTGTAAAAATGGCGTGATTTTTTTATGAAGCTTCAGATGGTTCTGCCACCAGTCTTTGAGAAATAGCAGCAATATCTGCGGTTCGTTATCTCTCAAGCCCAGACGGCATTGAATATCAAACTCATCCATTATTTTTGCTTCATCCAGCCGATATTGCTTAAGCAAAGGGCTTTCCAAGGCGTGCAAAATACCTTCTTCAGTTTTGAAATGAAAATTCAGATAGCTTTTCAATACATTGACGGTAGGCATCAGATCTCGCAACCCATAGCCCTGCTGAATAAAATAATGCAGTGAATTGATTATCGCCACCGCTCCACGATGCTGTTCATCAATGATCGGCTCGCCTTGCTGAAACGCATCCTGCCAGACGATATAGAGTGGTTTTGTCAGTTTTTCCATCTCAGACCGCTATGGGCGCTTTAATATGTGGCTGTGCCACATAATCAACTATTTCAAAATCCTCAAAACGGTAATCCAGAATAGAGGCCGGTTTTCGATGAATTTTCAGTTTTGGCAACGGACCTGGAGTACGTTGTAACTGCGTTTCGACCTGATCGAAGTGATTGCTGTAGATATGTGCATCGCCAATACTCAGCACGATTTCGCCAACATCTAAATCGCATTGCTGAGCCAGCATATGCGTTAGAAAGGCTAATGAAGCCGTGTTATAAGGATTGCCAAGAAACAAATCGTTGGAGCGGATATACAGCGACGCGCTGAGTTTGCCGTTGGCGACATAAAACTGGTAAAGAACATGGCATGGTGGCAACGCCATTCGGCCTGCTGCGGCATTTTCCCAGGGCTTTTGTTTTTCGTCCGGTAACAGGGCGACATTCCAGCCGTTGATAATATGCCGACGGCTATCGGGGTTACTTTTCAGCCCCTCGACTAATGCCAGAATCTGATCATAGGTTTTACCATCAGCACCTTGCCAGTTACGCCATTGTGCGCCATATACTGGCCCAAGTTCACCCTCTGGAGTGGCCCATTCATCCCAAATCGAGACGCCGTTCTCTTTGAGATAACGAATATTGGTTTCGCCACTGAGAAACCACAGAAGTTCGTGCAGAATGCTGCGAATATGCAGTTTTTTTGTGGTCAGTAACGGAAAACCTTCCGCCAAATCATAACGCACCTGCCGACCAAATACTGAGCGGGTTCCGGTACCGGTTCGGTCACCTTTGTCAGTTCCGTTTTCCATCACATCGCGAAGTAAATCGAGATATTGTTTCATGCTTGATTACTCGTTTATTGCCGTGCCGCTACTGTAAACCATAAGCGCTTTTTTCGCACTGACTGCGGGTTAGTTTGTCGGATCAAAACCCTTTTTAAAAACATTCAACCTCTAAAGTTTATTTTGCGTCGTCTGAGAGGCCATATTTTTGCATACGATATAGCAAGGTATCGCGTGTAATGCCTAATAGTCTTGCGGCTTTGGAGCGGTTACCAGCGGCCATTTCCAATGCCTGTTCAATCAAATCAAGTTCAATTTGTGCCAAATCAATTCCGGTTGGTGGAATAGAGAACTGCTGAGGTGTGACAGCGGAATTTTGCAGCATTTCCGGGGGCAAATCGGTGAGTTGCAGCATGCTTCCCGGTTGTAACAAACTGAGGCGCTGGCAGAAGTTCGATAATTCACGCACATTACCGGGCCAATTATATCGCTGCAATTGTTGAATCACTTCTTTGGAAAACCGCAACGGCGCATTATTGCCAGCAAACTGTTTGGCGAAATAGGTTAATAACAATGGAATATCTTCACTGCGATGATTCAACGGTGGTAATTCCAGTGGCACAACCTGCAGACGATAATAGAGATCAGCGCGGAACCGTCCGGCTTTGACTTCGGCAGGTAAATCCACACTGGTAGCGGCCAGAATACGTGCATCAATAAGATGCAGCTTATGACTGCCGGCCAGCTGGCATTCACCGGCTTCGAGAAATCGCAGTACTTTTGCCTGCACC
>NZ_DFTU01000063.1:2570-7846 GCF_002379485.1 Methylophaga sp. UBA4204
ACTTTTGCCTGCACCGTTAATGGCAAAGCATCAACTTCATCGAGAAACACTGAACTGCCCTGCGCCGCCAATAAGCGACCCGGTTCTATCACCTCACCATCCGCATTGGCCCGGCCAAATAAATCCACTTCGGCATCATGCACCGGTAATGCGGCACAATTAATAGTAACCATCGGTTTATCAGCACGTCGACTTAACTGGTGCAGTCGTTGTGCGACCAGCTCTTTACCGGTTCCGGTCGCACCACATATCAATACGCTGGCATCACTTAATGCAATCATTGGCAATACGCGCTGAATATGCGTGATTTGTGGAGAGTGGCCGATCATTTCTGTCGTCATGTGGGCATGCTCACCTTAATGCTGATGTCCGTCAGACGAATCATCTGTTACTGAATCAGTGACCGGATTCAACTCCATCGTCCCATGATGATGTTCGCCCTGTGGCCAGAGTAAAACCAATAGCGCCATCAGAATAATCATGGCACCGGCCAGTTTGCGAAACAGTTGATTACGCGCCAATGACGCCAGCATGCCAGCAAACATACCTGCCCCCATCACCGCCGGTAAAGTACCTAATCCAAACGCCAGCATCACTGATGCGGCATACACAACATTACCCGTAGTGGCAGCAACGGCAAGCCCGGCGTAAACCAGACCACACGGCAACCAGCCCCAAACCGCACCTAATAAAAAGGCTTGTTTCAGACTGCGAACTGGTAACAGTTTCTGACCAATGGGTTGCAGCTTGCGCCAGATGGGCGCGCCGATTTTCTCCGCGTGGGCAAATTTGGGAAACCAGCCAGCCAGATACAGGCCCATGCCAATCATCACCAAAACCGACAGATAACGTAAAAAGGGCAAACCATTGATTTGCGCCAGAGGAGAGGCAAGTAGACCGACCAGTCCACCCGCAATGGAATAACTCAGGATACGACCGATATTGTAGTTCAAAACAAATGGCAGCATTTTGCGTGGCTGCTCGCGAATATGGGCGGGCAAGGTCAATGTTAATGCGCCAATCACCGAACCACACATGGCAATGCAATGCGCCGAACTGAACAGGCCCAGCAGAAAAGCAGTAACTAAAGAAGTTGTGAGCGCATCCATTTATATGGCCTGAAAATCATCTTGCGGACAGATTAACATTTTAACCCTGTAATAATTGTGTGATTTGCCATAGTGATTCTGCAAATAACCCATTTCCCATCCATTAGCCTTTTCTAAAATAGTTTTAAACAGCTTGGAGAGGATTATGTTCAAAAAAACAATTTTAGTCTCATCGTTATTGCTGGCGTTAAATCAGCCAGCGATGGCAGAGCATTTCAGCTTACCGGAAATGTCGGTTCAAGGTACTGCCGGAGAAGGCACTCCTTTGGAATTACCTGCTCATGCTGAGGCCAGTAGTGACAGTGCTGAATGGCTGAAGAAACTGCCGGGAGCCAACATAAATCGCAATGGACCGCTGACCAGTATCGCACAATATCGTGGTTTATTTGGTGACCGGGTAAATACGCTGGTTGATGGTGTACGCATTAGTCAGGCAGGGCCAAACAGTATGGATTCGCCACTCAGCTATATTGCTGCATCACAACTCGACAATCTCACTTTATACCGTGGGATTGCGCCGGTAAGCTCAGGTATTGAAACCATTGGCAGCACCATTCAGGCCAGTAAAAAACAGATTGGTTTTACCAACAGTGATGAAGTTGAATTTCATGGTCAGGCGACTTCGGGCTATGCGCACAATAATGATAGTTACCAATTAGGTTTTCTGGGTGGATTGGCAAACCAGAATCATCGTCTTCAATTAGGCTTAACCCGCGACAAAGGCGATGATCAACGCTTTGATGGCGGTAAGATTCTACCCAGTCAACATGAACGTGACAGTTTTGCTCTGGGCTATGGCTATCAAACGGATGAATTGGAAATGTCATTGGATGCCGAACACCATGATACTGGCCACACCGGGACGCCTGCATTGCCAATGGACATTCTGTTTGCCCGCGGTGAGCGTTATAAAGCCGAAATCAGTCAGCAATTAACCAATGGTGGTCTCGTCTCCGTCCGGTTGAATTATCAAGATGCCGATCATCTGATGAATAACTTCAGTCTGCGACAGGCGCCGGTCAGTCCGATGCAATACAGGCAAACCTATGCCGATGTAATCTCCCACGGCTATCAATTGCATTATCAGCAAGATGACTGGATGTTTGGCTTTGATGCCGATAATGCTACGCATAATGCCACTATCTTTAACCCCAATAACCCGGCTTTTCTGGTCGAGAATTTCAATAATATAGAGCGCGATCGCTATAGCCTTTTTGCCGAGTGGGATGGTCAGTTGAATGATGCCTGGCGTATGCAGACCGGTGTGCGTTACAGCCTGGTCGATATGGATGCTGATGCTGTGACAGCGAATGGCCCAATGGGCGCCATGCTGGCCTTACAGCAACGCTTTAATGATGCGGATCGTGACCAGACTGAACATCTTGTGGATCTGGCATTTAACCTGACCCGTAAATTATCCAGTGATCTGGATTTACAAATGGGTGTGGCCCGCAAACAGCGTGCGCCTAGTTATCAAGAACGTTATTTGTGGGGACCGTTTCAATCCACATCGGGTCTGGCAGATGGCAACAATTATCTGGGTGATATTAATCTGGATCCAGAAACAGCTTATCAATTTGAACTGGGGCTGGACTGGCATCAGCCCGATTTTGCGTTGTCACCACGAATTTTTTACCACCATATCAATGATTATATTCAAGGTGTCGCTGCCACCGATCCGCTGGCGATTGCCGCCAGCACCATGATGGGTGATAGCACACCATTGCAGTTCAGCAACGTGGATGCTCAGCTTTATGGTGTGGATACCAGTTGGTTTGCCGCCTTGAATGATCACTTGCAGCTGGATGGAACAATAAGCTATGTTCGTGGTGAACGCCGTGATACCAGCGATAACCTCTATCGTATTGCACCATTAACGGCCCGCACACAGCTCAGCTACGTTGAACTTGATTGGCAGCTTGGGGTGGAACTGGTCAATGTCGCCGCCCAATCAAAAGTTTCAGCAGAAAATGAGGAAGCTAAAACCAGTGGTTACAGTTTAATTAATCTCACCGGCGAATACCGGTTTACCCAGCAACTTACTGTTTATGCTGGGGTGAATAATGTTTTTGATCGTCGATATGACGATCATTTGGGGGGCTATAACCGGGTAATCAATCCGGATATTGCCATTGGTGATCGCATACCGGGAGTAGGCCGAAATGCTTACGTCACACTGTCGATGTCCTGGTAATCGGTTGTTTCTAAGGAGAATCACGATGCAAAACGTTAAAAAACACAGCTTTTTTATTCTGATGGCAGGTGTGTTAGCTTTCAGCTCGCTTAGCTTTGCCGAAGATAAACCGTATACCGTCACGGATGGACAGTTCTTGGATAGTGAAACCTATAATGGTTATAAGCTCTACCGCAACTGGTGCGCCCGCTGTCACGGCACAGTTGGACAAGGAATGGTAGGGCCAAATCTGGCGGATAGTTTAAACGTCATCACCAAGGAGGAATTCATTGCTACGGTAAGCCATGGCAAGATGGGACAGATCGGCATGATGCCAGCTTGGGAAAGTAACCCAAAAGTGATGGAAGGCATGGATCAAATTTATGCCTACCTTAAAGCCCGTGCTGATGGTGCCATCGGCGAAGTCAAGCCCAAAAAAGCCAAATAGGCTCACTCCACCGGCTCTTGCTAAGTCTAGGGTCTATTGAACATTCAGACCCTAGACCTAGAGCCAGTCACAAGGATTAGTGCAGTTGGAAAGTAGCCTGGCGACGCTGGCCATCATCGGTAACAAACCGGAATTTCAATGTCGCTGCAGAGCGCAATTGCTGAGCATTAAGCGTGACATCGCTTAACAGAAAATCAACGGTTTCAGCCCGGCGGTCTGCCATGATTGAAGTAAACACATCACGTTGTCTGACCTGTTGAAAACCCTTCGGCAAAGGCTGAGGGTCAACCTTTGTCAGTAAATCACTGGCAGATTCTGAAAAATCATAAAACACGGTTTGCTCTGCTTTAGCTGGTGAGCCACAGCTGAGGTTTCCATGTTCAAGTGAGATGGGCGTTTGATCATCAATTTGCAGCAGAATCAGTTCATTATGGGCAAAACTGGCCGTGTGTCTGTCGCTGATGATTAACGTGCCCCAGTGCTTGCCATCCGGAGTTTGACTGATGGTAAAGTGATCACCTGTCTCGCTCTGATAACGCATTTCTTCAGCATAAAGCGGTGACGCCAGCATCACCGCTGACACCATTATCGATAGAGATTTCCACATAACCCTGCCCTCACTTGTAAATAATTGACTGTTGCTGTGAGGCGAAATTCCATTTTAATCCCGAATTTTCAGACGGATATCAATTTCCTTGAGTTCCTGCCTTTCCTGCAATAGATCGGCTTCGGTCAATGGATGTTCTTCCAACCAGCCGGAAGGCAGGGTCAATATTAAAGTATTACGATGCAGACTAAGGCCAACATGGGTATCGGTTTTTTCACTACGCCCACGATTGAATACCAGTGATAAACGTAACAGAATCGTTAATCGCAACGTAGCCTGCTGCATATCATCCGATAACTGCTTGATATGTTTACGTGGAAAACTCCGTCGCTGGCCTCGTACCATCGCTGCGAGTGCCTGCTGTTCTTCTCTGGAAAAACCCGGTAAATCTGAGTGCGCTACTAAATAAGACGAATGTTTATGATATTGATAATGCGAAATTTCCAGTCCAACTTCATGGAGTTTGGCCGCCCATTGCAAACGGTGTAACTGTTCTTCGGTATTAATTTGCCACTCAGCAGCCACTTGCTCATATAATTCGGTGGCCATTTTACTGACGCGCTCGGCATGGGCTTCATCTACATGGTAACGTCGTGCCAGGGAGTTTACGGTGCGATCACGTTCATCGTCATGTTGAATACGACCTTGCAGATCGTAAAGCAAACCTTCACGTAATGCTCCATCCGAGACGATCATGCGATCAATTTTTAACCGATCAAATGAGGCTTTCAAAACCGCGACACCACCGGCCAGCACATTGGCCCTTTCAGGACTCAAACCTTCCAGTTGAAACTTATCCTGATGACCTGCTTCCACCATGTGAGCAATGATTTTATCCAGCGCTTCATTCGTGATAACGCCGTTTTCACTCCAATTCTGCGCCGTGACAATACTGGCCACAGTGCGAATGGTTCCAGAAGCACCTACCGCCTCGACCCA
>NZ_DFTU01000071.1:0-2512 GCF_002379485.1 Methylophaga sp. UBA4204
ATTTGAGTCAGTTCGCTGTAACGTTGGTTAGCATAGTTACCTGCTGGCATAACCCAGTTATTAGCATTTTTTTGCATATCGATGAGTTCATCAGCAGCCACCAGACCTGGTGCTGCTAATCCCATCATTGCAATTGATAATGTTTTCAGCTTCATAAAGTTGTCCTCTATTGCTTTTTAGTTTTGTACGTCACGATTTGTTCGGATGAACCTCATGCGTATGACGAACCTTAATCCGACTTCCCGGGTTCGTCAAGAACTTTACACAACTTTTTTATGAGTATTTCCATCTTATTTTCGGGAAGATTTTCCCGACAACATAAGCTTTTGAAATTTAACAACTTTATTTTTCAGCTAAAAATCAGGCATGATCTTTGATCCATCTAATTGCAGACTGAATAGCGGTGAGTGCGCGCTCTCGACCATAGAGCTCTAAAGTCGCATCCAAGGAAGGAGAAATCGTATTTCCTGTTATCGCTACCCGTATTGGCTGTGCCACTTTGCCCATACCAACTTCATGTTTGTCAGCACAGTTCTTGATGACTGAATGAATCGGTTCAGCCAGCCAATCTTTGAGCTCAGTCAATTCTGCCAATACGGCTTCTAATAATGGCAAGCTGGCTTCAGTCAGATTTTTCTGTGCAGCCTTTTCATCATAGGTTTCGACGTCCCGGTAGAAGTACACACTTGATTCCGCCATCTCTTTAAGAGTTTTGGCACGCTCCTGCAACAACACCACAACATCTATCAGTGCTGGACCATCAGCAGGGTCGATACCCAACTCACCCATATGCCAGCTCAAATGCTGTGCAACGTGTTCCGGGGAACTGGTTTTAATATAATGCTGATTAAGCCAGATTAATTTATCCGTATTAAAGCTGGATGCTGCTTTGTTCACATCCTGGATATCGAATAACTGCGTCATCTCAGCAAGAGAAAAAATTTCCTGATCACCATGAGACCAACCTAATCTGACCAGATAATTCAGCAATGCTTCGGGAAGATATCCCGCATCACGATAACTCATGACACTGACTGCTCCATGTCGTTTGGACAGGCGTGCGCCATCATCACCTAAAATCATCGGTACATGAGCAAAAACGGGTGGTTTAGCGCCCAGTGCTTTAAAAATATTTATTTGCCGTGGAGAGTTATTCAAATGATCATCACCACGGATAACGTGGGTCATCTGCATATCCAAATCATCTACCACTACGGTTAAGTTATAGGTGGGCGTGCCATCTGGACGGGCGATAACCAAATCATCCAGCTCACTATTCTCAAAAACCACATTGCCTCGAATGGCATCTTCAACCACCACTTGGCCCACGGTAGGGTTTTTAAAGCGGATAACCGGTTCAACACCTTCTCGGGGAGTGGATAGATGACGGCATCGTCCGTCGTATCGTGGTTTTTGCTTATTGGCACGTTGCTCTTCACGCATTGCTTCCAGTTCGTCTTTACTGCAATAACAGTAATAAGCATCGCCCTGATCCATTAGTTGCTGGATAATTTCCTTGTAACGATCAAAACGTTGCGTTTGATAAAAAGGGCCTTCGTCATAATCCAACCCCATCCATGTCATGCCTTCGAGAATCGCGTTCACCGATTCAGCTGATGAGCGTTCGATATCGGTATCTTCAATCCTTAATACAAAACGGCCGCCATGTTTTCTGGCATAGAGCCATGAAAAGAGTGCGGTACGGGCGCCGCCTACGTGAAGATATCCTGTCGGGCTGGGTGCAAAACGCGTACGAATTGTCATAATCAAAAGTTCTCTGCTAGCTATGTGGATGTATTGCGATAAAGTGCGTTATTGTAACAGTTCAGACGCTGACAATTAGTGAGTCATCAACATGCGTATATTAATTTCATTTCTATCTATTACTGTTTCATCCTTTGCCTTTGCCAGCAGTCTTCAGGCAGACAACTATAAGGTGCAGCAGGTTGCTGAAGGTGTTTTTTACCACCAGGGCAGCCACGAAGAAGCGGATGCTAAGAATCTGGGCGCCATTGCCAATGTTGGTTTTATCATTGGTGAGCAATGCATTGCCGTCATCGATAGCGGCGGCAGTTTTCAGGAAGGTAAGTTATTGCGTAAAACCATCCGCCAGCATAGTGACTTGCCGATCTGTTATGTTATCAATACCCATGTGCACCCGGATCATGTTTTAGGAAATGCAGCTTTTAAGACCGATAAGCCGGAATTTGTAGGTCACGAAAAATTACCGGCTGCAATGGCCAGTCGACAGCAACACTTTGCCAGACAGTTTTCAGAGATTTTGGGTGATGCCTACAAAGGCACCGAGTTTATCGAAGCGAAGACCCTGGTTAAGGTTGGCTCACCATTAACATTGGATCTTGGTAACCGGCCACTGATTTTAACCGCATTTACCACGGCGCATACTGATCATGATTTAACCGTTTATGATGAAAAAACCAGTACATTATGGACCGGTGATTTATTATTCGTTGAACGTATTCCGGCCTTGGATGGCAGTATTAACGGCTGG
>NZ_DFTU01000071.1:2564-5547 GCF_002379485.1 Methylophaga sp. UBA4204
GCAGTATTAACGGCTGGATTGATGCCCTTGATACCTTAATTGAACATGATGCGACAATGATCATTCCGGGTCACGGTACTGCTTTTAACGGTGAAAACTCAAAAGGCTGGCAGGATTTACTGCGCTATCTGACCACCGTACGTGAAGAGATTAGAGTCATCATTAATGATCTGGGAACCATTGAACAAGCCATTGACTCGGTAGGCACGCAAGAAGCTGAAAAGTGGAAACTTTTTGAAGAATATCATCGTCGAAATGTTACCGCTGCTTTTGTAGAACTAGAGTGGGAATAATAATTATTAGGAGAGCGAAAATGATGGGGCGAAATACAATTTTTTGGGCTGTATTTGCAGTTTTTATGAGTCATAGCTTCATTGCAAATGCTGCAACAGCTGAAGAGGATTTATGGTCAGCGCTTAAACAAACCTATTTTGGTGATCGTGAAATTCATGAAAATGCCGATGATGTTTTGATCCTTGAAGCGCCTACCCGGGCTGAAGATGCTGCCATTGTTCCAATCAGTGTCAAATCGGTTCAGCCACAGACCGCTGAAAGATACATTAAAAACATACATATCATCATTGATAAAAACCCGATGCCGTATTCTGCGAATTTCCATTTATCACCGACACTGGGTGATATTGATATCGCTACTCGGGTCAGGGTCGATCAGTACACCGATATGCGCGCTATTGCAGAAATGAATGATGGTTCTTTGCATATGGTGTCAAAATTTGTCAAAGCCTCAGGAGGATGTAGTGCTCCTGCAGGTAAAGACATGGAAGCCGCTATGGCTCGACTGGGCAAAATGCAGATTCGTATGCGAGAAGCCAACATTGGCGAAACAACAAAGGCACAGGTAGTTGTAAGTCACCCGAATAATAGTGGCTTACAGTTTGATCAAAAAACCCGTGGCTATATTCCACCGCATTATGTGAAAGAAATCGTCATAGATTTTGATGATGAAAACCTGATTACACTTGAGGCTGGCATTTCTATAAGTGAAGACCCAAGTATCCGGTTTACCTTCACGCCGCAAAAACATGGTGTGTTAAAAGCGATGGTGAATGACACTAAAGAAATGACTTACAGCATGGATAAACAAATATAGCGGACATTTTCACTACGCCCATGCAAAAAAAAAGGCCGTTTTAAACGGCCTTTTTTTTGTCGCTGATATCTATCAGAAATTATTGGATGCGACATTCTTTATAAGCTGAAGCCGAGACTTCTTCGTATTTATCTATACCGCCACTTAAACCTTTATCATCGCGGAACTGTGCACCTTTGTCTGCTGGCATATTTTGGTACATATAAGCGGTGTTGACATCTTCGAACTCAGTCTGAGTAAAAGCTTCATCAAGTTTGTCCACTACGCATGAACATTTATGCACACCTTCATAGACGTTTAAATTTGTATTTGCCTGCATACAATCATTGACGTATTGCACCTTAGTCACCGTAGAAAAATCCATATGGTCATCGGCAATAGCGGAGGCACTTAACATGGTCATACTGGCAAACAGGACTGTCAGACTGGTTTTCTTCATTCTCTACTCCTAAAATTTTATTATATGGTGCTGCTGTGACTGGTAATTTGGAAGACAAGTTCCTACACAGGAACAGGATATTGCCACTTTAACGTATTGCCAATCAAACTTTTTGATAGAGCATAATGGCAGTTTAATTTCCTCACAGAAACAACATAGGGTAAAATCCAGCGTTTATTTATCTCACATCAAGCCATGCTAAACGCAGGAGAACATGATGAAAAAATTACTGCTTCATCTCGATACTGATACCGTCGCGAGCACATTTGATCAAGCTGTTGCCTATGACTCCGGCGTGGATAATATTATCGCGCATGGTGGAGCAACGCGTGACAATGTCACCTCTCATGTTCATGGCATGATTTTTACCCGCGGTGGAAAGAACCTGAAAAACAGCGCAATTTTTATCGGTGGTTCAAATGTAGCATCCAGTGAGCTTGTCGGAGAAGCTGTAAAAAAAGCATTCTTTGGCCCCGTTCGAGTTTCGGTCATGCTGGATCCAAATGGGTCTAATACCACCGCAGCAGCAATTGCCCGAAAAGTAATGACTGACTACGATATTACCGGCAAAAATGTGGCGATTCTTGGGGCAGGACCTGTAGGGCAACGAACTGCCTTGTACCTGTTAAAAGAGGGTGCAAGCAAAGTCACCCTAACCTGCCGTAGTATGGCGCGAAGCAAAGCCACTGTTGAACATATGAAAAAAGCCTATGGGGTTGATGTGATTCCCGGTGAAACACGGAGTGATGAAGCCGTTGCTGCATTGCTTAAAGACGCCCATGTGGCTATTGCTGCCGGTCCCGCTGGTGTTTGTATTGTTCCAGAGGCGACCTGGACTGCTAGCAAAACACTCGAAGTGATTGCTGATGTTAATGCGGTTCCACCGTTGGGTGTTGAAGGTATGGAAGTGATGGATAACGGGACGGAAAAACAGGGAGTGCGTTTTTACGGTGCTATTGCGATTGGTAACTTTAAAATGAAGGTACATCGAGGAGCAGTGGCTTCACTGTTTGACACCAATGACTTGTTTTTGGACGAAACCACTATCTACGATATCGCCTGTAAAATTGATAACGCCTAGTGATAGCAATGCAACAACCGGTTTCACCTGTTAAGCTTCAGACGATTTGTATACAGGCTCCGGCAAGACTCCACCTAGGTTTTCTGGATCTAAATGGCGGCTTAGGCCGTCATTTTGGCAGTATCGGTTTGGCAGTAGATAGTCACTATACTAAAATCAGCCTTACTGATTCTGATGATCAGCCCCCCTCAGATACCCCCGTTTCAGACTCTATTCGTCACAAAATCACTAAACTGATTAATCAGTTTTATCTCACGTTAGGGTCGAATATCCCGACTGATTTACGCCAAGTCAACCTCACCATTCACTCGTTGATTCCAGAACATGCGGGGCTCGGCTCAGGCACTCAGCT
>NZ_DFTU01000071.1:5649-14364 GCF_002379485.1 Methylophaga sp. UBA4204
GCTCTGGCAATGGATCGTGGAAAGCGATCAGGAATTGGGATCAGTACCTTTGATACCGGTGGTTTTGTAGTAGATGCGGGCTTAGGGCCTAACTCACAGACACCGGTCAGATTATTTCAGCATGACTTCCCCTCTCAGTGGCGACTGGTAATGTTGATGGATAAAAGCCATCAGGGCATTCATGGTCAAACTGAAATCCAGGCATTTCAGCAATTGCCTACGTTCCCTTTACAGCACTGCCAGCGTATTTGTCACTTGACGTTGATGCAGCTACTCCCCGCATTAATTGAGCAGGATATTCAATTATTCGGTTCCGCCGTGAGCGAAATTCAAGCCCTGATTGGTCAGCATTTTGCCCCAGCACAAGGTGGCCAGTACACCAGCAAAGCCATAGCCATATTGATGGAACACAGCAAGTCTCTGGGCTTTAACGGCATGGCACAAAGCTCATGGGGTCCAACATCCTGCGTATTTACCGAGAGTCAGTCTCAGGCGGATCAGCTTATCGACGAGCTACGTGGCGTGATTGACGCAGATCCTCAATTGCAGAATATTGAATTAATTAGTGCTGCTGGCGTTAATAAGGGTGCTGGCATTACAATCGACGGCAAGACTTTACATTTTAATAAACAGTGAGGGATTAACATGTCCAAGCGCTCCATCATTCATATGCTCAACCCTATGAAACAAAACAGTCCGTTTGATATCAACATGGCATTGGATGCCGGTTATGACATCATCATGCCTTACAATAACGTTGAGTTGAAAGAGGTTGCTGGCTTAACGCAAGACGCCATTTTTTCTCGTGGCCCTGCCGGTGTAAAAAAGACGGGTATGTTTATCGGTGGAAGAGATATTGGCTTGGCAATGGATATGCTTGATGCAGCTAAGTCTGCAATGGTCCCTCCATTCGAAATTCCGGTATTTGCAGATCCAAGTGGTGCTTTTACCACTGCAGCGGCGTTGGTGGCCTGTGTCGAACGTGAATTAAAGAAACAATTCAAACAGGATTACAAAGGTGTTAAAGCGGTTGTGTTTGGCGGTACTGGTCCAGTGGGACTTGCCACCGCAGTAATTGCCGCACTGCAAGGTGCTGAAACCACAATTGTTGATCACTTTTCACTGGATACCGCTCTGCAGTTTTCTGATGAGGCCCGTAAACGTTACGGGGTAAACTTACGAGCCACCACTGCTGCATCTGATGCAGATAAAGCCCGTTTGTTAAGCGATGCTGATGTGGTCTTCTGTACCGCTAAAGCAGGTATTCAGGTCTTGAATGCTTCTGTGTTGAGCGATGCTAAAAAACTTAAAGTGGCCGGCGATGTAAACGCCGTTGCCCCACTGGGTATTGAAGGTCTCGAGTTAATGGATAACGGCGAACCGCTGAAATTTGCCCCACAATGTCCAAATGCTGTCGGTATCGGCGCACTTGCAGTTGGTAATGTGAAATATAAACTGCAGCAAGCATTACTCAGAGAAACACTGGAAAGTGATAAACCTGTTTATCTGGATTTCCGTAATGCCTTTGAAGGTGCTCGTAAACTGGTTTAAGCATAGAAAGTACAGGAGCCAGTAATGGCTGAACATCCGATGCTCCTGTTGATCGTTGCACAAAGCGCAAGAATGCTGGCGCAATCGGCTAGACGGGAGGGTTATACCCTCCGTGTAGCTGATTGCTTTGCTGACATTGATACCCTCGACGCTGCAGATAGATTTCTGCAACTATCTGCGTTGGATAACCTTGAAGAACATCAATGGCTACAGACCATTATTACCTTAAGTGATGATGAGCCATGCTGGTTAATCTGTGGCACCGGTATCGAACGTTTTTATCCTGCTCTGCCAAAGTTACCCGCTCATATCAAATTTGCAGGGCCCTCATATGAGTGCTTTGAGCAGATTTGCCTCCCTGAAAAATGGATTGCGATACTGGAAAAATTATCTTTACCGCATCCTCCAACAACATTCCAAAAACCCCAGACGGAAAATAGTAAATGGCTAGCCAAATCGGCTGCCAGTTGGGGAGGAACACACATTGTTGAAGCAAATTTGGTACCAGAAAGTCCCGACCGATATTATCAACAATATATTGAGGGTATCAGTGGGTCCGTGCTGTTTCTGGCTGCAGCGGATGACATTCAGTTATTACTTTTCAATGAGCAATTTCCTGTTAATCTCAGCCTGTATAACTTCAGTCTAAACGCTATCTCAAGTGGCCTCCAAATTGAGTTAAAACAACAAAACTTTCTCCATCAGACATTACAAAAACTGACTGAACATCTGTCGTTAATCGGTTTGATGTCATTGGATTTTATTCTCAAGCCATCCGGCGAAATTTTTCTGCTGGAACTGAATCCACGTCCTACCGCTTCCTGTCAGTTATTGCCGGATCATGCTCCCATTATCAGTTGGCAGTTGATGAGTTTGACGGGGGGTATGCCTGAAACAGCGCTTGAACTTCCTGCAAAAAAACGAATCTTATGGTTTTGTTTTGCTCCGGAACAAATCATTATCCCGGTGGATTTTGACTGGCCAGAGTATTGCCATGACTTGCCTGCCGAAGGAAGTGTTATCGATAAAGGTGACATCATTTGCAGTTTAATGCTAGACGAAACCGAGCAGAATAATGCTCATCATCTGGCCACTATATTGGTTCAAAATTTAGCGGTTGCCGCTTGAAAACAGTCCGTTGCTGACCCATATTACTGACAACTTAATCTCAAGGAATCTCGAATGAAACGAATCATGTTGTACCTTGCCACCAATATTGCGGTGTTAGCGGTATTAAGCGTGACAATGCGACTGCTCGGTATAGATAGTCTTTTGGATGAGCAAGGTTCTGGTTTAGATATGACCTCCTTGCTTATTTTTGCGGGAATTATTGGCTTCAGCGGTTCATTCATTTCTCTGGCTATTTCAAAATGGACAGCAAAACGCCTGACCGGCGCAGAAGTAATTACTTCACCCAAAAATCAAACTGAAAAGTGGTTGGTGGATACTGTGTCACGTCAGGCACAACAGGCGGGCATTGGTATGCCTGAAGTGGCCATCTATCAATCACCGCAACCTAATGCTTTTGCCACCGGCATGAATCGTAACAATGCCCTGGTCGCGGTCAGTAGTGGTCTGATGCAATCGATGACACAGGATGAAGTAGAAGCTGTTTTGGCACATGAAGTCAGTCATGTAGCGAATGGCGATATGGTGACCATGGCGTTGATTCAAGGGGTGGTGAATACATTTGTTATCGTATTATCCAGAGTGATTGGCCATCTGGTGGACCGGACGGTTTTCAAAACCGAACGAGGACATGGTCCAGCTTTCTGGATTACCTCAATCATTGCTGAATTAGTGCTGGGTATTCTCGCCAGTATTATCGTGATGTGGTTCAGTCGTCAGCGGGAGTTTCGTGCCGATGCCGGCGCAGCAAGGCTTGTTGGCTCAGGAAAAATGATTGCTGCCTTACAACGCCTGGCAGGCACTGCCGAAGAGGCTTTACCCGATCAATTACATGCATTTGGTATTTCAGGTGGACGTGCAGGGATTTCGGCATTATTTATGACGCATCCTCCGCTTGAAAAACGGATTGAAGCATTACGTTCCGGTCGCATTTAACGCTTAACAGGCTGATTTTGCACTTCAAATCAGCCTGTTATATTTATCAGAACCTTCTCTAAACTGATTAGAGATCTTCGTCTTCAAAGTTGTAATCAAGCTTATCTGAAGGCTTATGAATATAATAACCTTGGGCGTAATCAACACCCAACCGCCATAAAAGAGCAAGACTGACTGCGTCTGAGACAAACTCGGCAATACAGGGTTTTTCAGCCTGCTTTGCCATATCGATTATCGCTTTTATGGCTGCCTGATTTTCAGTATCGTTCGCCATATTTTCGACAAAATTACCGTTGATTTTCAGATAGTCAACATCAAGCACATTCAGACTATGCGAAAATCCTATACCGGAACCAAAATGCTCTAATCCAAATTCACAGCCAATGGCCTTAAGTTTGGCAATAGTATTTTTGGTGTCTTCAATATTATCCACGGCAGCTGTTTCACTGATCTCAAATATCAGCGCCTGCCCGGTCAAATTATGTGCTGAAAGGGTGGCTGATAACCAGTCTACATAATCTTTTTCATGCAGAGTCTGTTCAGAAAGTTTAATAAAAAACCGTGTTTTAGGATGCGTTTTTTGATGTTCTGACAGCATTTTAAGTGCTGTGCGTATGACCCATTTATCCACCTCTGCCATCATCTGCAACTTGACAGCATGCTGAATAAACTCCTCCGCTCGCAAGATTTTGTTTCCGTCCTGCAATCTTAACAGAACGTCATAGAACTCTTGTTGAGGACCGTGCAAAGCAACAATGGGTTGAAAATGAATATTGAATAAATCGTTGTTCAGGGCATTTTGCAACACTGTTTTCCAAGCAGAAAGTTCGCCTGAATCACTCTGGGGCATTTTCTCCTGGAATCGAGCTGTCTGATTGCCGCCAGCATGCTGGGCAATAGTACAGGCTTTATCAGCATTCTCCAGAGCCGTTTGGGCTGAGGCGACATTTTCACTGATACGCGCTATCCCAATACTACAGTGCAAATCGATCATTTTACCGTTGGTATGTGAAACAAAATCAGCAACGCTCTTCAAAAAATCATCGGCTCGTTTATCCACAAAACTTTCGTCGGTGCTGGGGATAATAATGGTAAAGATCTGATCACCGTAACGGCCGACCGTTTCACCCTCTTCGGCTGTTTGTAGCAATAGATCGGCAACACTTTTAATCAGAACATCGCTGGTCGTAAGACCTACAAGCTCTTTAATTTGCTGAAAGTCATCCAGCACCATGTAAAGCAAAGCAGAATCCTGCTGATTTTCAGCTGCCTGGTTAACTGCAAGCTGTAACGCATCTACAAAACGCGTTCGATTGTATAGTCCGGTCAGAAAATCAAAGTCACGTAAACGTTGTAGTTGATCGTTGTCTTCAACAACGGCGACATTGCGATCACGAACAACAACCTGAGTACATTCTTCCCCTTCTACCTGTGCATGGCTGAACTCGATATCCGCATCAAATGCATAACCACCACTCTTCAAACACTGAGCTGTGACCGTAGCCGGTTTCGAATCGACCTGCTCAGTAAACTGACGAAATACCATTTTAAATTTGGCGTGGTCGTCAGGATCAATCAAATCCAGAATTGGCAAACCATCAATGTCTTCCTGTTCTTCATAACCAAACAGATTCAGGTAGGCACTGTTAACATATAAATGCATACCCTCGTGCATATAGGCCACGGCATCTCTGGAGCTTTCCAGTAAAGCTCGGGAGCGTTTTTCACTCTCGCGCAATGCACGTTCATTGCGTCGTCCAAGACGTCGCATAAACAGATTATCCAGTTCACGCTCAACAACGAACTTCAGCCGTTCAATGTCATCTTTCAAGACAACATCCTGAACGCCGGTCCGGAACAATTCTTTTTCAGCGGCTTTATTTTCAGTAATCACAATGCATGGTAAATCCTTACCCAGGCGTTTGATTACGTTAACAATTTCAACAGGAGCCAGCGCTGGCAAATTATCACGGCAAATAAGCAAATCCCAGCTTTGCTTGCTTAATGACTGCTCCAATGCGTCAAAATCATCTTCACGTCCAGCTCTGACCGCATGGCCTGCACTGCGTAATATATTAATAATAGCGTCAGCTTCAGTAAGCGAATCGTCAATAATTAATAACCGTAAAATACCTTCAGCTCTCGCCACGCTGCTCACCTTTAGTAAATTGCACCGGTGTTTTCCCTTCCAGTTGGGTCATGGTTGATGTCATCCAATCGTAAGCCTTTTGATTAACGGCCGTAGCTGACAAATCCTGAATCTCTATCTTAGCGCCAATCACCATTTTGATCACGCCTGGACGTTTAAGAAAGCCTTTTTTTGCCCAAAAGCTGCCGGCATTATGCGCCACCGGAACGACTGGAACAGCTGCTTCCACCGCCAAACGGGCTCCCCCCACCCCAAACCGCCCCATCGTGCCAGGCGGTAAACGCGTCCCTTCAGGAAACACCACAACCATTGCGCCTGATTGTAACCGTTCCTTGCCCTGCTCAATTACCTGATGCAAAGCCTGACGGCCGGCATTTCGATCAATGGCGATTGGCCGCAATGAAGCCAGTCCCCAACCAAAAAAAGGAATCCATAATAATTCACGTTTCAACACCCAGACCTGGGGAGGAAAGACAGCCTGTAAGGCCAACGTTTCCCATGCGGATTGGTGTTTGCATAAAATCACACAAGGTTCTTTCGGAATATTTTCTCGTCCTTCAACTTCCAGTCTCAATCCACAAATAACTTTTAACAACCAGATATTCATTACCGCCCAACGACTAACGACCCAGTAGCGCTGTTTAAACGGTAATGGCCAGATTAGCACGCCAATGACCGAGAATAGAATGGCTGTTATTGCGTAAACGATCAGAAAGATGAATGAACGGAAAATTTGCATCAAATGACGATTTCCAACAATGCATCGGCCACTGCAGCCAGGTTGTCATATACTGGTATATCCTTGGGGATACCTTTCTTCAGAGTCTTTTCACCTTTTCCGGTGCGCACCAGAATGGGTTTGGCTCCAGCAGACTGTGCTGCCTGAATATCTCTCAGCGAATCGCCGACCGCAGGCACATGATCCAGATTCACCCGCAGTCGATGGGCAAGCTCTTTAAACGCTGCGTCTTTAGGTTTACGACAGTCACAATTATCATCAGGCCCATGTGGGCAGAAAAAAATGGCTTCAATGCGTCCACCAACCTGCGCCAGCATACGTCGCATTTTACTGTGTATACGATTAAGGGTTTCGACATCCAAAAAGCCTCTGGCAATGCCGGATTGATTGGTAATGATCACCACCCGATAGCCGGCATAATTCAGTCTCGCAATAGCTTCCAGACTGCCTTCAATGGGCTCCCATTCAGACGGAGATTTAATAAAATCATCCGAATCATGGTTTATCACACCATCACGATCGAGAATTATCAGCGACATATACGCATCCTAATTTTGTAATCGGGAAATATCCGCCACACCCAGAAACAATGCCCGAGTCTGATTCAGTAACGCCAAACGATTATGACGAATTGCTTCATCTTCTGCCATAACCATGACTTCGTCAAAAAACGCATCAATACTGTCGCGCATATCGGCCAGACGACGTAATACACCGGCGTAGTCAGCCTTTTGCATCATCGGAGCAACATCTGCAGAGACTTGTTGTAAGGTCTCAGCCAGTTTTTGTTCGGCCGTTTCTTCCAGTAAATCAGGATTTAATTGATGACCCGCTTCGTAGGCACCGTTTTTCCGCAGAATATTATCAATCCGTTTATTGCCTGCAGCCAGCGCTTCGGCCTGCTCCATCTCACGGAAAGCGGACACAGCCTGCATACGCTGCATAAAGTCCAATGGACGCGTGGGTTTCAAAGCAAGCACGGCTTCAAATACATCACCATGATGGCCGGCATCGGCCGCATAGCCACGTAACCGATCAAACAGATATTGCATCACCGGAGCCACGATTTCTGTTTCAGTAAGCTGTTTATCGTAACTTTGCACTGACTGTTGTATAAGTTCAGCCAGATCCAAATCCAGATTATTCTCGATGATAATTCTCAGTATGCCTAACGCCGCACGACGTAAGGCAAACGGATCTTTGGCACCTGATGGTGGCTGACCAATGCCAAACAGTCCGCACAAGGTATCGATTTTTTCGGCAAGACTTAATGCCTGTCCGGTTTTGCCCTGTGGCAAAGCATCACCGGCAAAACGTGGCAGATATTGCTCATCCATCGCTGCAGACAACTCTTCCTGCTCTCCATCAAGACGAGCATAAAAGTTGCCCATAATGCCTTGCAGTTCGGGAAATTCACCGACCATTTCAGTGACCAGATCACATTTGGCCAACATGGCAGCGCGTTCAGCAAGCGCTATATCACCATCAATTTTGCCCGCAATAAAACCAGCCAGTTTCGCAACTCGTTGGGATTTATCAAAGACCGTACCCAGTTGATTCTGGAACACGATGGTTTTCAGTTGTTCCTGACGATCCGCTAATGGACGTTTTCTATCGGTATCCCAGAAAAATGCGGCATCGCTTAACCGGGGTAGAATTACCCGTTCATTACCGGCAATAACTTGCGCCGGATCACGACTTTCAATATTACACACTGTAATAAAAAATGGCAGTAACTTGCCAGCCGCATCTTCTACCGGGAAATATTTTTGATGGCCCTGCATTGAAGAGATCAGTGCCTGCGAGGGCAATTCCAGAAAACGCTTTTCAAACTCCCCCGATAATGCAACCGGCCATTCCACCAGTCCGGTGACTTCATCGAGCAATTCATCATCAATAATGGCCTGACCACCCAGTTGGCTGGCCAATTCTTTGACCTGTCCGCGAATGGCTTCGCGACGCTCAGCAAAATCAACCATCACATGCCCTTCGCTAAGCAATTGTGGCGCGTAGGTTTGGGGACTACTGATTCGAATTGCCTGTGGATGATGGAAACGATGTCCATAACTAAGCTGATTGGATTGTACGCCCAGCAAGCTGGCCGGAATAATCTCATCCCCCAGCATCAAAATCAGCCAATGCACAGGCCTGACAAATTCTTCGGATAAACTGCCCCAACGCATTCGTTTGGGTATGGGCAATGCCGCCAAAG
>NZ_DFTU01000071.1:14415-15098 GCF_002379485.1 Methylophaga sp. UBA4204
GGGCAATGCCGCCAAAGCCTGTTTAACTATCTCCGGCAGTAATTCAGTGGCAGCCTGTCCCGACTGTTTTTCGCGATAGACTAACCAGGCACCTTTATCCGTTTCCAGCGTTTCCAGAGCATCGACATCCACACCACAGGAACGGGCAAAGCCCTGCAATGCTTTGGTCGGGTTACCCTCTTCGTCAAAACCGGCGGTAACAGCAGGTCCACGTTTTTCAATCTGCCGATCCGCCTGGTGGCTCTGCATTTCTGTGATGACAACGGCTAAACGACGTGGACTCGCATAGGCTTTTGAAGTTGAGAAAGTGAGTTCAGCCTCCGCTAATCCTTTTTCGACACCTTTCAGTAAAGCTTCACTCAGAGTCGAAAGGGCTTTAGGCGGTAATTCCTCAGTGCCAAGTTCTAACAGGAAATCACGTACATCACTCATGACTGCACCTCATCCTGTTTGCTTAACATCGGAAAGCCCAGAGATTCACGTCGGTCATAGTAAGCCTGAGCTACTGCTCTGGCCAGTGTTCTGACCCGCAGGATAAAGCGCTGTCGTTCTGTAACCGAAATCGCTTTACGTGCGTCGAGCAAATTAAAGGTATGTGATGCTTTTAAAACCATTTCATAAGCAGGTAATGGCAAGCCCGCTGCAATCATTCTTTCACTCTCTTTTTCACAGGTATCGAACTG
>NZ_DFTU01000071.1:15226-15435 GCF_002379485.1 Methylophaga sp. UBA4204
GTATTGGCATGTTCAAAGTTGTAGGTCGACATTTCTACTTCATTCTGGTGAAACACATCGCCATAAGTCACTTTACCTAATGGACCATCTGCCCAGACCAAATCATAAACACTTGCAACGCCTTGCAGATACATGGCGATACGTTCCAGACCATAGGTGATTTCGCCGCTGACGGGTTTACATTCGAGGCCGCCAACCTGCTGGAAGTA
>NZ_DFTU01000046.1:0-15298 GCF_002379485.1 Methylophaga sp. UBA4204
CTCTGTGTTTCTCGTCGCTTATTTAGAATTACTATAAGGCGCTCCTTGTGCCTTGATTGACGCTTTTTCAGCTCACAACAGAGGCGGAGATGAAAGATAAACAAGCCCTAGCATAAAAAAGCCGATCATTGAGATCGGCTTTTTTTGCTGCAAAGACTGTTGGATTTATTCAGCCATATTCCAGATATGTGAAACGACTTCCCATTCATCCTGGTCGTTCTGTTGCAGAACTGTCATCAACACACCATTAAATGTCATCGTTTCACCATTTTCACCTTCAACATCTGCTGACCAGTTAGCCAATTGACTGACTTGTCCTGCAGATGAATAAGTGGCGATAGTGGTTATATTATGATTGTGCAGCCCATTATCGAAAAAGCCCTGAAACAGTGCCGCAATCTCCTGCTGGCCATTCAACACATTGCCATCACCGGGCGACAAAGTGGCTTGTGATGCATAAAGTTCGGTTAACGCATCGAGATCCTTATCGTTGAAAGCAGCATTCCACTGCTCATTGGCAGAATTAATGACTTCCTGTGCATCATAATCAGCACCGGGGTTACTGCATGCACTCACTGCCAGAATAAGCAGACTTAAGGGTAATAAACGATTTAAAAATTTCATAGAGATTCCTTTTTTTTTACATTATTTAAGATGAGATTCATCTTCAAAAACATGTCGTTGTTGATAGATTTTTTTCAATAACGACATAAGTTGGGTTGTTTCAGTTTCGCTCAGCGCCTGCATTAATTGATTTACACGTTGATAATAACCAGGCATTACCTCATCAAGTTTTGCCTGTCCCAGAACGGTCATTCGAATCAGTATCTGCCGTCTATCCCGCTTACCATGCACGCGACTGATTAATTTATCGCGTAACAACCCATCTAATAAACCGGTCATGGTGGCTCGCGAAACCCCCGCTTTTTTAGCCAGCGCTGAGGGTGTTGAACTCAGGTTATCCTCTCGCATCAGCAATAGCAAAACCCACCATCGTCCCTGTAACAAGTCATATTCCGCAAGATAGCTGTTTAATCCCAAAGACAAATCAGAACCGACGCGCAGCAGATTCAAAAATGTCATGACATTTTTAATGTCGGTTTGCGGGTAACGATCGGCAAACTTCTGTAATATTTCAGCGTTAGGAATATCTTTAACTTGTAACATGATAGCCAGCTTATAGTTAGCCACCTAATCATGTCAAATCCAATTCAGTTAGTAATTAATGATATATTTGAATCAGAATGTAACAGTCCTGTTTGCTGAGATAACACCATTGTTTTGTATTGACTCAACTTTTTTCTTATTTCGATCCAGCGAACGGAGTCCATTTTCCGTGGTTCGCCAATACCTTCTCTAATAGGTTTGTCCGGTGTCTGATAAACCTGTTATAAAATTACCTTACCCAATTCATAGCAAACTACTGCTTTATACCTTCGTGCTGATTGGGTTGACGTTGCTGGTCATTTATCAAAATTATCAATCGCAGTTATCAGCCTACTCCTCACAAATTAACCAACAGATCGAGCAACGTAACCAGTTGCTGGCATTGATGCAGACCCAGTTACTGGAATCTAAACTGGAAGCCATTGATCAAACGTTGAAACTGATCAGTTCATATCCCGATTTTATTAAAAATTCTGCACCTCATACTTATCTCCTTGAGAAATATTCTCAAAATAATCCTGAAATGCAGGCTCTATTGCATATCAATGCGGATGGGCTGTTACGCTATCCCATGCATCAGCGTAGTCAGCTGGATTTATCCGGGCGAGACTATTTTAAAGTGCATCAGAACTCAAAAACGGATGGCGTTTTCACTTCAAAACCCATGCTTCCTGGCAGGGGACATTCAGAGCCGGTTATGGTGATCAGTCGGGGTCTTTATGATTCGAACGATAATTTTCAAGGGGTCATCGCCGCCGTTATCGATATCGAAACCTTTTCATGGGCTCTTAGTGGTATCAGTGTCAATGCCCAGCTATTTTCATCGATTGTTCATCAAGAAGGTGAAGTTGTATTTCGAGTCCCCTATAGAAACTTCGAAGTTGGGCAAACTCTGGATTACGTAAAAGATCGGAGCGATAAAGACAAACTACCCTTAACCGGTGAAGGGATTTATCAGCATTTTAGTGGTGATTATCAATTTGCCTATCAGACATTGCCTAAATGGAAGTTACACGTTTTTGTCGGTGAAAATCGAGCCGTAGTCGATGAATTAATTTCCAACTACCGTTTTGCGCATCTCCGTAACAGCTTTTTGACCGCGCTATCCCTAATGTTACTGATTCTGGCCACCGCCTGGTTAATTGGCCGGCGTTTGGATATAAACAAACAGCTGATTGAAAGCAAAGCGGCTCTGCAGCAAAGCTATCAGCGTAATCAGGCGATTATCAAAGCCATTCCGGATCTGCTGTTTACCATTGATAAAAATGGCAAAATCATTGATTTTGAACACGGCGATGGTGTGCCATTGCTGATGTCTGAACAGGACTTTATTAATAAACATATAACTGAAACATTACCTGACTTTCTGGCGCAGCGGACGTTACTGGCGTTACAAAAAACGCTGGGTAGTGGAGAAAGTGATTATTACGAATACGAACTGAATCTGTCAGGCAAACAGCATTTTTTCATGGCCCGCTCTTCGCCAATCAACGAGGACAGAATGCTGGTTGTTGTCATTGATATTACCGAGCGTAAAAAATCTGAAAACGCCCTGCAGTGGCAGGCAACACATGACAGTCTGACGCAGTTACCCAATCGGGTTTTATTTTATGATCGACTGAATCAGGCCATTACCGAATCAGCCCGATATAAACAGCCCTTTTGCCTGCTTTATATCGACCTCAATGATTTCAAACTAGTCAACGATAACTATGGGCATCTGAATGGCGATATGTTGCTGATCCTGGTGGCACAACGTATTCGTGAATCAATTCGTCAGTCAGACACGGCTGCCAGACTGGCGGGAGATGAATTCGCCATTATTGTTAACCACAGTAATCTGGAAGAAGCCATGCAAGTCTCGGAAAAGCTACGGGAACAGTTATCGGTTGGTTATGAATTAAATGTTGGCGTGATGCTGAATATCAGTGCCAGCATTGGTATTGCTTGTTATCCTCATGATGGTAAGGATGCCGATGAGCTGATTCTGCATGCTGATAACAGTATGTATTATGACAAACGTTCAACTGCTTCTTAATTCAGACAGACAGCAAGCGTCTGATGTAAGCTGATGCCTATGAATTCAAAGATTGAAAAACTAGGTCTGCGCCTTAATAAAACACTTGATGGAATTGATCAACAAGCCAGCAAATGGGTGGCGCGCAGTCTCGATAAACATCTAAGTATCGGCATTACCGGTTTTAGCGGTAGTGGCAAGTCGACTTTTATTACCAGCCTTATTCATCAACTCAAATATTCCAGTAATGCAAATCTGGGAGGCTTCCTGCCAGCCAGAGATGAACGCCTGTTAAATGTCAAATTACAGCCACTGGATGATTTACCACTATTCGATTATCAACAGGGAATTCAGGCTCTGGCAGATGATCCACCTGCCTGGCCACCATCAACTACTCATATCAGCGGTTGCCGGTTAATCATTGAATTCAAAAAGAAATCCATGTTGCCGACCTTTACAGGAGAAACCCGTCGATTCACGCTGGAATTACGTGATTATCCAGGTGAGTGGTTGCTCGACATTGCCATGTTGCAGCAAGATTATCGGCAATGGAGTATGGATACTGCTGCACTTTGTTCCAAAGGCATCCGTCATCAACTCGCGGAAGAGATGCAAAAAGAGTTTAATGATTTGGATCCGCTCGCCCCAATTGATGAACAACAAATTGAAGCATTATTTGTCCGTTATCGAAGTTTTCTGATGACATGTAAAACAGCAGGTTTGACATTTATTCAACCTGGGCGGGCTTTATTGCCTGACAGCAGTGACTTTCCAGTGTTTATACCATTGTTCAATCTGCAAGCGCTAAGCCCGCAAGCATTAGACAATGCCGATGATGACTCCTTATACAAAGTCATGCAGCAACGCTATAAAACCTATCTGAAAAACTTTGTTCAGCCATTTTATAAAACTTTTTTCCGTGGCATTGATCGTCAGGTGGTATTGATCGATGTGCTGAAAGCTTTGAGCGGAGGCAAGGAAAAATTTGACGATATGGTGATTGCTTTCAGCCGGATTATCGATTGCTATCGCGTGGGGCATAATGCGTTTCTGAACCGTTTATTCAGCCCTCAGGTCGAAAAAATTCTGTTTCTGGCATCCAAACCGGATCGAATTTTAATGAATCAGCACGAATCTTTGCGTCGTCTGTGTGACGATATAATCAGCCATATCTGCCCACAATCGGTTAGAAATCGTATTCAAATCGAAACGGAGATAGCGGCCGCTGTAAGAACGACACATGATCATAATGATCATCTGACTGCCAGACTACTGGATGGACAATATGGCGAACTACGCCACCCTGCTATTCCCGACAAACTTCCTGATACCGATCAGTGGCATCAGTTATCACGCTGGAATCCGCCCGTACTTCGAGCTCCGCTCAACCCTGACTTGATAATGGGCGGACGTCTGGCTCATATTCGGATGGATAAAGTATTACGGGATTTGATAGGAGATAAATTCTGATGGCTTCCACAGAAGATTTTTTTAAACCTAAACCACAACAGGAAGCTAAGCAAAAAGCGGATATATCCCCCGAGGAAACTGAAAACTTTTTCAAAGTTCTCTCCGAAAACAACGAGGTCAACCTGCCTGATTCGGTGGAAACTGATCCATTGCTCGATTTTGACGACACATTACTGATACCGCCGCGCCGTAATCGTGGTTTGAAATGGTTGATCGTCACATTGTTCATTCTGTTAATCGGTATGTTGGCCTGGGATATAGTTGATTTTGCACAAATGCTCTGGCAACAAAGCAAAGCGATGGGGTTAGCCTTCAGTGCCTTCGCAGCTTTTTTAGCAGGCCTGGTAGGACAGCAATTACTGGTGTATCGCCGCAACCAGAAACAGCTTAAACGGGCCGATCAAATCCGCGAACAGGCCGCTCAACTGGTCCATGAACAACATATCGGCAATGCAAAAAAATGGCTGAATTCGCTAGAGACTTTCTATGATGGTCAGCCACAGGCTGATTTATTAAAACCTTGTGTTGATAAGCTACCTGACTATCTAAATGACAGTGAAGTTGTCTATCGTATCAGTGAAGATTTCTACCGACAGCTGGACCGCCAGGCAATCCATATTATTGAACGTACCAGTATCAGCAGTGCTGCAATGATTGCGGTCAGCCAGCTGGCAGTTGTTGATTCTTTGTTAGTGGTCTGGAAAACACTGAAAATGATTAACCAGATCAATATGATTTATGGCGTCAGATTAAACCCCTTAGCTCAATGGCGATTAAATCTACGGGTATGCAAAATTGCACTTGGCAGTTACGCCAGCCAGGCGGGCATTAGTTTCTTTTCTGAACAGGTCGGTATTGGTTTGGGGGGCAAAATTCTGGGCAGCGTGGCCCAGGGATTTGGTGTGGGTTTGTATCAGGCCAGAATTGGTATCCATGCAATGCAACATATTCGGCCAGTCGCCTTCACCAATGACGAAAGACCCAAACTGAATATGTTTGCCAACCTGTTACGCCGTAAATTAACCAAGCTGACGGCAGAACAGGACTCAGATTAACCTGACTATTCTGGCTGTCAGAGTTGAGCGATCAGGTGATTTGAACCGAATATATGCACCCCATTACGTCCAGCAGATTTCACCTCGTATAAGGCCAGGTCCGCCTTTTTGGTAAGCTCGCTGACCGTTTCGTTTTCAGCATCGCCTGGGAAGATTGCTACCCCGATACTCAGGGTAATACGAAAGTCATGCGTATTTACATTTAAAGGCTTCGATACCGTTTCCAGAATATGCTCTGCCACTAATTTGGCATCATCTGGCTTTTTGAGTTCGGTGAGTAAAATAACAAATTCATCACCACCGACACGGCTTAAGGTGTCTGTCTGTCGTAAGCAGTGTGACATTCTGTCAGCAACAGATTTAAGAATCTCATCCCCAACATCATGACCATGGGTATCGTTAATTTGTTTAAAGTGGTCGACATCGACAAACATCAACGCAATGGGATAGCCCACCCGTTTCGCATGTGCCAGAGTATGACCAATTCGTTCATCAAACAAACGCCGATTTGGTAGCCCCGTTAAGGTATCGTGATATGCCATCTGACGAATACGATCCGATTCGGATTTGCGAGCGGTTACATCTTCAATTTGTGAAATAAAATGGATGACCTCGCCCTTTTCATTACGAACTAACGACACACTCAGCAATACAAAAATGACATCACCGGTTTTATGAAAATAGCGCTTTTCCATCTGATAGTGTTCGAGATCCCCATTGAGTAATTTCCGTACATACTCAAGATCCAAATCCAGATCGTCTGGATGTGTGACATCAACAAAGGTTTTATCCATCAACTCTTCTTCGCTGTATCCCAACATTCGACAGAGTGCACCATTTACTTCCAACCAACGACCATCCAGACCAACAATCGCCATGCCAATTGCGGCGGTATCAAACGCATTGCGGAAACGTTCTTCACTTTGTTGCAATGCCAACTCAGCCTGTTTACGCCATGAAATATCGGTTTTGGTGCCAATAACGCGAATCGGATTCCCATCGGCATCACGTTCGGCTACCGTGGCGCTGCCCAGCATCCATTTCCAGCTGCCATCCTTGCTGAGAATACGATGCTCATTTCGATATTCCGGTTTTTCCCCACTAAACATCCGGTTGATATCGGCCGTTACCCTTTCGATATCCTGAGGATGTATTAATTTCAGCCAATGTTCCATCTGACCGATAATTTCACCCGGAGCATAGCCGAGCATGGCCAGTAATTTATCAGAGAACACCACAACATTATTGGCCACATCCCAGTCCCAGACCCCGGCTCCACTGCCCTCGAGAGCGTGTTTCCAACGTTGCTCAGTCTCCAGAATCCTTTTCTGGTGCTGCCAGTCTTCGGTGATGTCGTAGCTGACACCGACCAGAGAAAGCAGCTGTCCAGCATCGTTGAAATAGAGTTCTGCTGAAGTATGAATCATTCGAATCTCAGCACCATGATGTATTCTGGAGCGAACGTCAAAAGATTTATGCTGTTGAATGGACTGTTCTACAGCCACTCGGAAAGGCAACAGATCCGCTTCGTGAATCAATTTTTCAAATTCCGCGTAATCCATTTGCTCAGTTGAGTTGGGTAGACCAAATACCTTGCTCGCCATACTGTCGAACATAATAATATTGGTTTCCACATCCCATTCCCAAATAGCAATTTCAGCCGCCTCTGTTGCCAGCGCCAGTCTCCGTGCATTCTGTCGATAGGATTTGGTCATTTGTGAAGCAATACGGATGGCGTTTGCCCGGCTTTTCGCAATGGCCGCAATCACCAGGGCAAATAACAGGGAAATCACGATTCCGATTATCCAGGTTATCACTGTATTGTTACGCAGGATCGAATCAGCAAATTCCCGATCAGGTTGGCCTACAAATGACCAGGTACGGCCACCCACCTCGTAGCTTTTTTGCAAACTAAATGACTCTTCGGATGCTACTCCAGGCTGAGAAAATAACAGGCTTTCGGATTTTTCGGCTTCATCATCATATATGTTTAGCAAGCCGACATTCTTATGTGTCATCAACACATCCTGCAAAACATCATCAATACGAAACACTGCATAGACCCAGCCTGAATGAATAGTTCGCTTACCAATGGCAACGTCTGATTCGCTCGCGTCGATGTACACAGGCAGATACATCAACAAACCATTGATGGTCGAGTCTGAACCATCCTGTTTTAAAAAAACCTTTTCGGTAATGCTTGCCTTGCCGGTTTTGACCGCTCTATCCATGGCGTCTCTTCGAGTGATATCGGCATACATATCAAAGCCCAAAGCCCGCATATTTTTCTTGGTAACAGGTTCGATATAAAGGTTTGAGGTATATTTATCACGCACTCCCTGAGGATGAATATCATAGCTCAACATACCGGATTGTCTGACTGCATTAATATGCATCTGTTTTTGTTCTGGAGAGAGAGCAACTACATAGCCCAGTCCCTGAATGCCTGGATAATTTTCTTCCAGTTTCAGGCTTTGATAAAAATTGGCAAAATCCTCACGAGACAAATCAGGAGAGACATAAAACAAGCCCTGGGTAGCTCGTAGCATTTCCTCATAGGCATTTATTTTTACGACCACGGCATCGACGGCCTGATTAAAAGTGACGTTATAAGCAGCCTCTAAACGAACAGACTCCATCTCAGCCATTTTCCCTGCAACGAAATAGGTTAAAACCAAACAAAACAAAAACGCCACAAAAGACGTTACAAAGGTAAAAGGTTTAAGCAATAAGCTTTGATTAGTGCGAATAACCAGCTCCATTAATAGCGCATACGTTGAATGAACGAATTCATTTTTCAGGGAATCAATATCAAATTGAGCCATTCATCAGCAAAAAATTGACGTTGATTTTATTTGCTTAAGTTTGCCATCAAGCAAAATATAAAGAAACTCTACCTAATAAATAATCAAAATCGAAGGTAATTCATCACACTAGGGCTTTTTTTGATGCTTGAAGTTAATAGAATTGGTTTTATATAGTTCTTGTCACCGTAGTCATGGTAAGCTGAAATTCAGGCCAGTTCTTGGCCTTTTAAATCAACGGAGGGATGTATGAAACAAAAAGTATTTGCGTGGATTGCTTTGCTTGGCTTTTTCGGAAGCATCACCTTACCGGTGCAGGCAGCAATGATCAGCACGCCTGATGTTATTCAATCACAACAATCTGCATATGACCGCGAGCAATTGTCTTCCATGCTGGAACGTGACGATGTTCAGCAACAACTATTGTCAATGGGAGTTGCCCCTGAAACCGTTCAGGATCGTGTCAACAGCATGACTGATTTTGAAATTGCCCAGTTAAATGAGCAAATTAATGACATGCCAGCTGGCGGGATACTCGGTGCAATAGTACTTATCTTTGTGGTGTTTGTTATTACTGACGCTATCGGTGCAACCGACATTTTCCCTTTTGTCAGACCGGTCCGTTAATCTGATTCAAGCTTATGCAAATAGATAATCGCTCTCTCTACACCCAGCTTCGGCTGGGTGTTTTAATATTACTGAGCTTATTGTTGACCGCTTGCAGTCATACACCTCAGACAAATCTTCTGAATCAACAGCCATTCGATCCAGTTCAGGCCGAGCTCGATGATGTGCCCTTTTTTCCCCAGACCCAATATCAGTGTGGTCCGGCTGCCTTAGCAACCGTGATGCAATATCGTGGCGTCGATATCACACCCGATCAGTTAACTGACCAGGTCTATATTCCACAGAAACAAGGCAGCCTGCAGATAGAAATGGTTGCGGCAACTCGAAAACAAGGCTTGATGCCCTACCCTTTGGCGCCAAAGATGAACGATTTATTGACTGAAGTGGCGAATGGCAATCCCGTTTTAGTGATGCAAAACCTTGGCTATAACTGGAAACCCTTCTGGCATTATGCCGTAGTGATAGGTTTTGATATCAACTCACAGGAACTCATTCTGCGTTCTGGTGAAACCAAACGATGGCAAACAACATTAAAAACCTTTGAACGTACCTGGGCCCGCACCGATCATTGGGCACTGGTCATTGTCAGGCCTGAACAAATCCCTGCCACCGCGAACATGCCGGCCTGGTTACAAACTGCCTATGATGCTGAAAAGACCGGACAGCATAAAACAGCAGAACAAGCCTATATCGCTGCGATGGAGCATTGGAGCGAACATCAGCAGGCAGGAATCGCACTTGCCAATTTGTATTATCAGCAGGAGCGTTTTGATAAGTCTGATAATGTCTATGGTCAATTAACCGAACAATTCCCATACGACGCTTCTCTGTGGAATAACCGGGCCTATAGCCTGAAAGATATTGGTTGCCATCAAACTGCGTTAGCTTCTGCATCTTGTGCGACACGATTGGCACCTGATGATAAAAATATTCAGTCCACATTTCAGGAGATGTTACTGCTTGAACCTCTGACCCATAACAGTTGCCCCAAGATTAACTGTCCAGATTGATTAGTCTGACAAAATACAGCAGCTCAAGGACGGTTATCAAGAAAGGTGATACAGGTCTGTTAGATGCATGTTTAAGCTTGTCGTCGTGCATTCACTGACATAGACTAATCTGAAACAAGACGAGGTTAGTTGTACCAGCTTGTTCGTATTGGATAACAGGATGCGGTATTTTGACGAAAAGCTTATTGAGAATTTTGTATACCAGTAAAACCCATAATCGCTTATCCGATGTCGATTTAACCAGATTGTTACATCAGAGTCGTGAAAATAATCAGCGCATTCAGATTCATGGCATCCTATGTTATAACCATTCCGATTTTATTCAGGTGCTCGAAGGTCCCGAAACAGCTGTTATCGCTCTCTATAAAAGAATCCTTGATGATGAACGTCATCATGACTGTAAACTCATTAATATATGCCTTAGCAATAAATACATTTTTAATAATTGGGCAATGGGATACATTGATATCAGTCAGGGCGATATGCGCCGGCTGAGGCAAGAGCTACCAGAAAAGTTATCGAATGATAATGCTGACAACTTTGCCTATCAGCTGAAACATTATTTAAATAACCCGATAAAGAAAACTGATCAGACGATTTTTATCTGATGACAGATGACTATCCAACGATAAACAACACACAGAAAGAGTATCAAATGACAAATCAACTACCCGATTTCAAACCTTTAGGTTGTAATAAATGTTTAGAAGGTGGTGGATTGGACTTCAATTTTTCAATGGCTTTTCAGCCAATTGTTAACATTCAGGAAAAAAAGATTTTTGGTTACGAGGCACTGGTTCGTGGCATAAATAATGAGCCGGCTTATACCATTCTGGATAAATTGAATGACACCAATCGTTATTCCTTTGATCAGACAATTCGGGTGAAAGCCATTCAGCTGGCTAAACAACTTGATTTACAAGGCATGCTCAGCATTAATTTCTTTCCTAATGCCGTTTATCGTCCGGAAACCTGCATTCGAGCGACATTGGAAGCAGCTGATTTAATGGATTTTCCCACCAAAAATTTAATATTTGAAGTCACCGAGGTGGAAAAGGTTACTGATAATAATCATCTGAAAAATATTTTTGATGAATACAAACGGCATAATTTCACTACAGCAATTGATGATTTTGGCTCCGGTTATGCCGGCTTAAATTTGCTCGCCGACTGGCAGCCAGATATTATCAAACTCGATATGGCACTGATTCGGGGTATTAATAAAGATAAAGTCAGACAATCGATTGTCCGCTCAATCATTATGACCTGTAAGGATTTGGAGATAAGAGTCATTGCTGAGGGTGTCGAAACGATAGAAGAGTTTCAATTTATCCGCGATCAAGGCGTGGCTTTATTTCAGGGTTATTATTTTGCCAGGCCTCAATTCGAAGCTTTGCCAGAAGTCGACCCGGCACTTTACGAATGATATAAATAAAAAATCCTCCCTCCAGCAGTGATGGCTGTTAAAGAACAACAGTCCCAAGCTGGAGGGAGGATTTCAGGTGAACTTATTTGATATTGAAACGACCGTTCATCATTCCGCTATGCCCAGGGAATGAGCAGAAAAAAGTCAGTTTTTCATCAGCAAGTCCTTCAGTAGAAAACTCAACTTCCGCCGAGTCGCCACCACCTATTACTTCCGTCGCGGCAATAATACGATCATCACCTTCCGGCAGATAATTATTATCCAGTCCCGCAGCAGCGCCAGCTTTCACGACTGCCTGCATATCGTCTGTCTTGGTCAAAACCCAGTTATGGCCCATCATATCTTTAGCCATTGAACCTATATGTTTAAGGGTGACTTTGACTGTTTCACAACTGGCAGGAACTGACATTTTCTTAGTGTTGTAGGTCATTTGATCTGTCGCTTCAATTACTAAATCACATTCATCGGCAAATGCTGTGAATGGTAATAAAGCAAACAATCCCACAGCAATTAACAAACGATTTTTTTTCATTTTGATCTCCCAATAATTCCGGCAACATTGCCTTCTCAACGAGCATCAACTTTATCAGCTGAAAAATTAAGTTGGTTTAATATGCGTTAAACATGATTCATTATTAATGCTCATCCTTTCAACGTTACCGGGATAAAGTTACAAGCAAACCATAACAAACAAGTAGTCCTTAAGCTTCATGGATAGCTAATGCTAATGTTGCAGGGACAAAACTTGATACTGAGCTTTAATAACAACCATTCTCATTATAAAGAGCCTGTTTTGATGATAACAATAGGTCAGGAAAGATTGAGGAATAATTCCTGTAGCTATCCGTGAAACTCCAGCTAAAACAAGCTATTGGGAAGCTTTCAGCCAAATGGATATAATAAGCATGACCTATTCGGCTGCTACCTGAATATCAAAATAATTTTCAAGTGCGTTTGGCGACATCAACGTCGCCATAAAGACCAGAAATATTCCAGCACCTTCGGGGCTTTTAGAATTTATATCCAGCTCGACTTGTGGTGTATCGCTATCAATAAACTGGCTGCTGGCTTCAATCAACTGGGTTCTTAATCCGGGTGAAAGCGCCTGTAAAGCTGAAAACTGTTGCTGAATCTGCAGTTTCAAGCCAGCTTTATATTCTTCTGTAGTCATCCCTGCACTTTCAGCACCTTGCTCTATTAAAGGCTGCCACGCACCAGCATCTTCAAACTCTATGGCAGCTGTTATCAAACCAGTCTGCATCCATTCTGCTGTAACAGCCGACATATCCTCATTATTTCTTAACCGTCTCATCTGACTTTCCAGATCCGGGATCTGACTAAAGTTGGTATGTAGATTCATCGAAAACAGCTGTGCCGCATCTTTTTCTGTTAACTCGGGATTATAAAACTGATTCTGCAAATTCAGCGTCAGTTGGCGCTCAACAGGATGATAGCGGTAAGCCAGATGCTGGTTGTGACCAATTTTGTCTTCTTTAATACCCAGGTTTCGCAATGCTTCAACTAAAGATTGTTCCTGTTGTTCCGTGCCATCACCACCGGTAACGGTAAACAACGCATCCTCAGTTGAAATATCCATCGCATAGATAAAATCCTGCGCCTGATTCAACTCAATATCACTTATCGTCAGTAAACCAATCTGGTGTTTACGATCAGCATCATCAGTGATGAGAACATCATTCACCGTAATATCTTTGGTATAGGGGTTGGCAACAACCTCCCCGACTTCGACCTGAACGCCATTCTGGTTAATTTTAGCGACTAACTCATCAACTAACGCCTGAGCTGCCTGATTTGCCTCATTATTAGCAACTGCATGGGCTCCACCCAATGCAATAGCGATTATCAGCAGAGGCACATAAATGATTTTTTTTCTGAACACTGTTGTCTCCAACAAAATAATAAAAAAACAGAAACGCAGTATGCCTGTATGACTAATAACGAACCAGTTTAGTTTAAGAACATAGGCTAATCTTAAAGCGTGCTATTTCAACTTTCCTTTCCGCCCAGCACTTGATTGCCTTTATGCATAGAGACGAAAGTTGGCAAAAGGAACTAAATTCTCACGTTTATCAACCATGAAAACACTACTTCAACCGGGTGAGCTTTGTGAGATTTATCCGAAATGAGCGGCTTTTGCTGTATGGGTAAATCAAAACTTATTAAGTGCTGATTATCAGCATTGATTAAGACGCTTACTTCATTTGTTTGATGACCTGTAGCCAGCAACATCGATGATCTGCCTCGGGGATAATAATGATCTGACTATCCGCTGTCAGTGGTAATAAACGATTAAAACTTTCTACAATTTCTGCAGGGGTAACACGGTCATGTTCTCCCACAAAATGAATCTGTTGTATACCTTGAAGCCCTGATACCGCGTCTGCGGGGTTGAGCGACCCTGATAACGGTGAAATATGGTGCAGTTCTGTCCACGCTGTTGTGTTCAGATTGCCTGCAAACGTGACTAGACGCGTCACATCGTCGCGTCGACTGGCAACTAACGCTGCAATAGCCCCGCCACCAGAATAGCCTACCAGCTGTAATTCAGAAGCTCCTATCATTATTTTAAGTGCTGTAATCGCCTCACCTGTGGCGATAATGACTTCTTTTGAAAAGCGGTGGGAGGTCCAATATTTTTGTGTGCAACGCTTTTGATCATGGGATGTGAATTGACAGGGTCGCCCAAGATAAGCCACGGCATCATCAGACTCATAAGCTAAGGCCAGCTTCAGTGAAACAGGATTTAACGGCGTAGGGTCAGAGGAAGGCTGTGAACGTGAAATCCAGGCTAAGCCATCTCCTTCAATAAATACTGTTAAACGATTATTTTTCAAACGCTGTGCAGGTATAAAAGCCTGAAGATCGAAATAGGAGGTGGATATGGTTTCAGAGGTCCAGCCAGCGTCTTCAGCAAGCTTTGTAGCACTCGCAAGGCGTTCCTGAGTAGATGGCAGATGAGTACAGCCAGTGATCAGCAGGATAAAAATAATATAAAAAGGAAACGATTTAACAAACTGCTTCAACTGCCATCCTTAAATACTTTGAACGTCATACTTAACATGGGCATTAAGCCACAAAAAAAGCCCCAGTGGTTATCCACTGAGGCTTTTCTTTATACTAAACATAGCATTTTGGTAAAAACGCCAGCGCATATTCACTGATGCTGTTTGATTCAAAAAGTCTTCACGCCCTTCCAAATGATAGCTGGCTGTCAGCTCGGTCATATCATTCAATGACATGGTCGCTCCGACCCCTGCACGCGCTAACCAGGGTGATGGATCTATTCCCTCTGTGGTAAAAGCAGTGCCACCACCCGTATATGAGGCGGTCAAACTGGTGTCGTCATTAATCACATCATAACCAACACCAAGCATAGTCGATAAAGAAGTTGACTCACTCCACTGATGGTTAGCTTCCACTTGTGCCATCAGAATCAATTCCTCGGCATTGATACTATCCACATCCAGATTTAATGCACCGGCACCTTTTTCGGTATAGCTTTCATCTTTAATATAAGCATAGTCAGCACGCAGGGTCGGCATAATCAGACTTTGCTCAGTCAGCTGAAAGCGCTTGCCAATGCCCGCCCCAACATGTGCTGTGTAACTGTCATAGTCAGCGGTGGCTTTGCGGTTCATAAAGCTGATACGGCGTTTGCCATCGTTTTTATTGAGACCCACATCGGCTTGCCAGCTAACTTC
>NZ_DFTU01000046.1:15344-28537 GCF_002379485.1 Methylophaga sp. UBA4204
CTAACTTCGATATCTTCAAATTGCGTCAAGTTATGACTACCGTAGGCGATAAGCTGATAGGCATCAATATCGGCACGATTGCCAGATGCTAAGCCATTGCCATCAACATTGGTATTCATATAAGACACGGCAAAACCTAAACGACTAGTGGGCGTTATTTCACCATCAATACCACCAACAAACCCATAACTGTCAGCATCGTAACCACTGACGCCATTACGCTCTTGTTGCCGACTCCAGCTTCCCACGGGTTTTAACCACACCGCTTTATCCACCAAGAACTCATCACCAGAGGATAAGCCACGGTTACTGGCCTGCCGACTTTGGATCACCCGGTTGGTGCCGCGCATGGTGTTCGAAGCCAGTCCAGTGGTGCCTGCAACTAATAATGGTAAGGTTTCAGCTACAGCCTCACTGACTTGTTGTTGTGTAGATAATTTACCAAGAGCGGTTGTGACATTTTCAATATCAGTACCGGTGATACCACTATTTACAAAGGTATCCAGCACCCTGGCAGCACCGCGGCCTGGTGTAAAGCCCTGACTATTAACACTTCTGAGCACGCTATTGCCAGAGTCATCGCCCGAATCCCCTCCCGTTCCTTCAGCAATGACTTTCAGGTCAACTACATTGCCATTAATCTCATAGGCAAAATCATATAAAGCTGAGTTATCAGTCATGGTAAAACTAGAAGCGTTGAGTGTGCCTGCACTGATCACACTCGATAGAGTGCCGCCCTGAGTCAGTGATGGTGACCCCATCACATTGACATCCAGACCAGTATCTTTGGCAAATGTGGCAGTCCCCATCACATTCAACTTGGCATAGTTATCCATTGTAGCCACCCCAAGTCTCAATTTGGCATTGGTTTCCTGATGATAATTGGCTGCCTGACTAGCATATATACTTCCAACGTTTAGAGTATTACCTGAATCGACTGCCAGCGTGCCTCCATTTACTCGCATATCACCAGCAAAAAACCGCTGATTATAATAAGTGAATCGGGTCGTGCCACTATAGAGCTCAATATCTCCCTTACCAATTATTGAAGAGCGAAATTGAAGATCCTCATCAGTGTGATTAAACACCAGACTGCCAACCCCATCTCCAAAGCTTAACTGGTTAACATCAAACTTCCCCCCAGCAACTGCCGGCTCATCCTTCGCAGCACCAATATTAATTATGCCGTTAGAGCCAACAGATGAAGCTAGCGTAATACTATTTGCCGTGATAACAGCACTGTTATTCAATGTAATTTCAGCACTGCCACTAAAGCCAAAATATGACCTACTACTCGTGCTAGTCATATTTAACCGGGCATTTTTACCTGTAACCAAAACCTTCCCTTGTGAATCGTCATATGTCCCGATATACAATAGGCCAAGCGTTAGTTGTCCATTATCGTTGATAACCAGTGAACCAGTTTGACTGGTATCATTGCCAACATAAAGAATACTGTTGTTGGCCTCGAGATCAATCGTATTGTGAACAATTGCCTCGCCACCATTACTGATACGAATGTAGTTTCTTTCAGGATTAGCTTCGTCTGGTGCTGCACCTTCGGCCCAGTTTGCCCCCTCACTCCAATAACCACTCGGTATGTTCCAGTCGTAGCTTGTTGCCAATGCAGTACCGGTATAGGCAAGGCTGGTTGAAACCAACAAGCTGCTACTGATCAGCTTCAGCAACCCTTTTTTACGGCTGATCTGACTTTTGGTTTTGCCGCGAGTGAGCTCAGCAGCGACCATCCAGGCTTGACGGCTGGCGTTCCATACAATGCGATATACCCGGTTCATGAGAGTTCCTGTAACGTTTTTTTCATCGATAAACAGGTAACCCTGCAGCATTTTATTTCACTGCAGGATTCTGTTTGCACCGATAAACCATACTCAATTGGCGGGTATTTTCTAAGCTTATTTTTGTATCAATTTGTATCAATAAATCCGGGGGAGATGACTACACAATCACCATGGTTTCGGTCAGCTCATAGCCGACATTTCGCACTGTTTTTATCGGGAACGGGAACTGGTCTGAACTCAGGCGCTGACGCAGCCGAGATATATGCAAGTCGAGACTTCGACTTTCGGGGGAATAATTAGGCTTTCCTATAGCCGTATATAAGGCTTCACGGGTTGACGGCTTACTCAGCTGAGACTGTTTGGCAAGCTCATTTAACAAAGCAAACTCACTGCTGTTCAAAACATGTTGCTGACCATCGGGTGATGTCAGAAGCCAGCTCGTTGTATCCAGCGTCCAACGTCCGGTCTGCCTGACAGGGTTCACAGCCTGCGTCGTAAAACGATTACGCATAACGGCCAATAATTCACGAATATCAACGGGTTTGGGCAAGTAATAATCCGCACCTGAATTAAGACCACTTACCCGGTGTTCTACTTCACCCATTGAGGACAGAATGACCACATCCACGTAAGTATTTTGTTTTAAATGGCGTGCAATGTTGAAACCACTGTCATCTGGCAAATTCACATCCAGCAATACCATATCAGGGTGAAAGGTCTCCATTACCCGCCTTAGCTGCGATGCAGATTCTGCCTCTTCCACCACAATGCCCTCATTGATAAGCACAGCTTTGATTGGCGCCCGGAAATCCGCGTCATCATCGACTATTACAACTCTGGGCTTAGCCATTGTTCCTCTCTGTCTTTGTTAACCGTACGGTAAATGTCGTCAGCCCATCACAGTTCACTGTGACCTCACCTTCATGCATTTCGGTAATTTTTTTGACAAAAAACAATCCTAACCCTGAGCCCCCTGTCGAGTGACCATTGTCAGCACGGTAGTATTTATCAAAAATATAATGGCGCTGTTGTTCATCAATACCTTCACCATCATCCATTACCTGAACCAGATAATCATTGCCCTGCTCCAGTAAACTCACCTGCACAGATTCAATATTTCTCGCATGCCGCAAGGCATTGGCAATCAAATTGGCAAATAATACCGGCAGAAAAATGGATTCACCTTTGACCACAGCATCGGTAGAAACTGTGGAGTGAAATGTCACATTAAATTCGTCAGATAAATTCCTGAGAATTTGCGTCAGCGAAACAGGTTCTAAACTGACCTGGTTGTTTTCGATTGAATGGGCCATCCATTCATCATCCAGGCATCGCTCCACCAGTGAATTGAGTCGTTCTGAAACATTTTTAATTCGTGACAAACTCTCTTCCACGAAGCCGGTCTGTGGCGTTGCTAGCAACAAGGCAGCATCTGCATTGGCTTTGATTGCACCAATCGGTGCTTTGAACTCGTGCGACAACATCGCCATGAAGTGCTGCTGTTCCTGTAGCGAACGATGGGCAATGTCACGGGCATAACTGACCTGCTCGAACTTCACCCTTAATTGTTGCTGTAACTTTTCCGATGCCAATATGATAAGACCGATGGTCGTTACGATACTGTTGATGATTCCCCACAGAAAAATCATATAGCCTGCATTGAAGTCTAAAAATCCCACTTCCCCAATTGGGGTAATCAACATATTCGGAATACGCCACAAACTTATCGCGCTGAATAAAAAAAACATCAATGCCAGGCCTTTTCTGCCTGGCAAATCAATGGCATTTTTGCCTAACACCCAACCACACATCATGCCTAATATCCCAAGACCCAACGACGAGATGATAATACGTTCGCCAAGGTTTTCATTGCCAGGGAACAACATAAACAGCGGGGACAAAATAACGATTAGAGTGGATGGAATCACCCAACTCGTTTTTAAATCGGTCAGTAATCTGACAGCCTGATAATAAAAAAGAAATGACAGAAAAAAACAGCTATTGCTCACCATGATCGACACCATCGGGTCGATGCTATCTCTGAGTAATAAGAACACGGAGCCTAATGCCTGACAACCGCCTCCAATGGCGGCATATTGCAATCCATTTATCTCTTTTATCAGTCGATAAAACAGAAATAAGGCGATTGCCGCGATACAGGTGGTGATAACTAAAACAAGGACAATTGTTCGAAGATCAGGAAACACTATTTTCTCGCAGAGACAGGTTTGAGATAGAGCGAAAGAGTCCGGCTAAATCACTTTAGTGAGGAATTTAAGACTTGAGACTTTTAATAAACAACATGAACCAGCGGGAAATGAGCAATCTACGAACCAGTCCTGATTTCTGTTGCTGCTGATGGCACACGAAGTCCACCAATCAGTCTTTCGCCCAATGATAAAGTGGTTAAATGTCACCTTCAAGTTTCTGGTACACACCCTCCATTTCTATGAGGTTTCCAGCACAACTGGATACATTCACAATTGTTGAAAATAAAGAAAACAGTTTCTTTTAGCGTCTATTCAGATCACAAAACATCTGCAGACCCATCCCCCTACCCTCGTTTTCAAAAAAAACGAAAAGCGGGCCAATCATTAAGGCATACAACTTTTCCACTAAGCTCATCTAAAATGAATGATTTAGTTGCAAACTAAGCTATTTGTCATACAGGCGTTGAGTATCAATCATCGGCATACATCAAATTGCAGGCATAAAAAAAGCGCCGAAAGCGCCTTAACTATTTGATTGTATTGAACTTTAAAATGGAGGTGGGGTCACTATCAAATAGAAGGTGTATAGCATTGTTTTTGTTGAGTATTTTTTATTTTAAATAAAATATTACCACCATAGTTACCATCAAATTAATTTCTTGTACATTACTTCAATGTTTAAAAATAGTATTTATATGTTGATCCGGCGGCGTCAAACGAATACCTCACCTATATACACGACATACATAAGTTTAGATAAACCCTATTTTACACTTTGCCCCCATAGTGGCCCTAGTTACTTTATCCATATATCGTTTTAACCAGCTCAATGAAATGTTTATCTATAATAATTTTGTTGTACAGATGAAGTATTAACTCATAATCCCTTTATCCGGGGTTCAAGTCCCTGTGTGCCCACCATATATCAAAGCCTCAGCACTTGTTTATTGTTGGGGCTTTTTTATTTTTGTCTAATGTAGACACTATGTAGACGGCCAAGGAATGTTTTAAATAAATACATGAGACTACATATATTGGACACAATAGAAATGAAGTGAGAATATCCATTTTTGAAGTATGACTATTGGCAGGGATATGGCTAAAAAAACTCAAAAAATAAATTCGGTAAAATTTCCCCCCGCATCATTAATTCAGCTTTTTAGTGCTGATGAGTGGGAAAGTTTTATCGAGGATTGTTGCCGAGTAGACATGGGAGAAGGCAAAAAATATCAGTTTGTGCAAAAGATGGGAGGAGCTGGTGATGGAGGTCGTGATATTGAAGCTAGATACTCAAAAGAGCTGAAAGTAAATGAATGGGATTTATACCAAGCGAAGCATTATCAATCTGCTATTGGCGAGTCAGTATTATATCCAGAACTAGCAAAAATAATGTATCACATTGGTAGCGGAACCTATCCCTCACCACATACATATTATGTTTGCGCATCTCAGAATACAACACCAAAGTTACACGACTTAATTGCTCATCCCCATGAACTGAAAGAAACTTTTTTAACAAGCTGGAAAGACAAGAAGCACGGTATTGATACAACAAAATTTCCACTTGCTGGTCCAACATTAAATGCCGCAATAAATTTTGATTATTCTAAAGTTGAAGAATACCCAGTAAAGGATCTGATTTCGCTGCATTCAAAAAATTTGCAGGCTCATGCCGCTCTTTTCGGATTGGAACCACTTAGGGGAGACAACCCTCCTACACCAATACTGCCCTCAGAAGAGGAGCTAGTGTACATAAATCAACTCATTAAGGTTTACTCAGAGCACGCTAACAGTGATCTTCTACTAGAGCATATTTTCAAATCCGAAATTTATAAGGAGCATCTAGAAGGGTGTAGAGGCGAGTTTTATAGCGCTGAGGGTCTAAAAAGGTTTAGCAGAGATGTGCTTCCGGGTGAATTTGATCGACTTTTAGTGTCTGTGCTTGCTGGTATTAAACGTATAGCGGCAAGTCCAAAGCATAAAAACGGCATGGATAAGCTCGAGACTGTATTGAGCGCTGCTGCTGAGCTTCAAATCACAAATAACCCTCTGTCTACTAGGTTACTGCCAGCAGATCTTCCTGGAGCATGCCATCAACTAGTTAACGATGAGAAACTAAAATGGCTAAAATAAATTTATTTGAAACATTACCATTTAACTCTCCTTTCGAGCTTGGGATCCGAATGGTCTATATGCTGTCCAGCATGTTTCCTAGAGGAGCGGACTTACAAAAACTTCTATTGCTTGATTATGCTGCTATTTATTCTGGAGATTTTTCTGGCCCAGTGAGCTTGCATACACCAGTTCCATATAGAAGTGCAGAGATATATACCAGACGAACAATCGTCCTGTCGGGCCTGCGTTTAATGGCAACAAAAAATCTAGTCGATATCCAATTAGATGACGATGGGATTACATATTTTGCTGGGATTAATGCTCGAGCAATTGTTGATTCGGTCGAATCTCCTTACTTTTCAGAACTAGTGATGCGTTGCAACTGGGTAACTTCAAAGTATGGCTCTGTTGATATGATTGAGTTAACAAAAATATTTCATGATTTAGGTTGTCGTTGGGAAGCTGAAATGAATGAAGAGTCAAAAAGGATATTTGAATAATGCCAGTAATACTGCAAAAGTTAATTGCCACAGGACTTAGAAAGCCTGAGGCGGAGATACTTTTTAGAGGCAATGGTACTCTTGTCAGAGGTCCTAGTGATACAGGAAAGTCTTATATTCGAGATTGTCTTTGGTATCTCCTTGGGGGAGAAAAGGTACCAAAAGAAATACCAGAGAGTAAGGGTTATACAAACCTATATTTGCAGTTAGAGACATCAGAAAATGACATTTATACAATTAAACACTCACTCTTAGGTGGTGTTGCCGAGATTTTTAATGGTGAAAAAGAAGATATAAATACAGATGAGCCCTTGTCTGATGATGTTGGAGTATTTCTTGTTGGGCTCTCTGGAGCGAAAGGCAAGCTAGTCTTACGTTCCACATCAAAGCGTGGGCCGATAACAGGAGGGGATTTACGGCATTGGTCTCTCATATCACAGCCCGCGATGATTAGTGAGGAAAAGACGACAGGCGAATCATATAGTAGCAGAACTCAGCGCAAGGCTTCTTTTTCAGTGTTTTTAACAGGGCAAGATGATTCGGCAGTAATATTGGCTCAATCTAAAGATGAAAAGCTGAAGAATAAAACATTAGCTATAGCTATAGAAAATGACTTAGAGCGTATAAAAAAAGAGGTTCCTGATGGAAGGACAAAATCTGAAATTGAAGATGCTTTATCAAAAGTTAATCTCACTCTAGACATACTGTCTAGCCAACAAAAAGAGCGATCATCAGAGCTGCGTGAAATTCGTAATTCACTTGCGGCAACAATATCTGAGCTATCGACTGTTGAATCTAAATTAAATCAGTCTCTGCTTATGGCGTCTAGATTTTCGCTTCTGGATGAAAAGTATGTAAGTGATTTAGACAGGCTCCGTGCAGTTGTAGATGGCATTGCTGTTTTTGATGCTCTACCTAGTCAACCTTGTTTGCTCTGTGGTACTCCGATTGACTCACAGCTTGATAGCAATGAAGTTTTAACTGAAACAGTTTTGAAACAACAACTTGCGATGGAAGCGGAGGCAAAGAAGATAGAAGCTCTTCGGGGTGGATTGAAAGATGCCTTAGAAAGAGAAAATATAATTATTTCGGAGCTTACCAGTCATGTTGAGATTCTCAAGGAGCAATTCACTAGGATTTCCCATCAAGAAAAAACAGCTCTACAAAACAGTGTTTCTGAATTTAGCGCTGATCCAAAGCAACTTGCAGAGGCTAAAACTGAATATTCAGCACAACTTCAAATATTCGAAGAAATGGATAGGTTAGTTGCTGAACAAGAAATTATCTCTAAGCTTATCTCAACTAAAAAAGGAGCCGCGATAAAAAGACAAACGGATGTGGATGCAGTGAAGGTCGGAGAAATAGTGAAGACCCTTCTATACTCATGGGGGTTTAAAGAGATAAATACTGTTGACCTTGAGGCTGTAGATTGCGATATAAAAATTGATGGGAGGCAACGATTGAGCTATGGTGCAGGAAAGCGTGCAATATTCCTCTCTGCATTGATAGTAGCTTTGATGCAGCATGCATTGGATAATGGACATCCTCATCTAGGCGTTGTTGTTTTAGATTCCCCACTTAAGTCATACTCTGATCCAAATAATGCCGCCGAGGCAACTGTTTCACCAATAACTGTTCGTGACCTATTTTATGACTGGCTGTCTAAATGGACTGGTCCCGGACAAGTTATCGTGTTGGAGAACGAGCCTGTTAAACAAGATACAGCAAGTCGATTATCTCCAATCGAGTTTTCAGGAGTATTAGATAAAGGAAGGGCGGGGTTTTATCCTGTAGTTAAAAAAAATACCTTTTGACCTATAAAAAAAACAACTCGTTACGTTCACAATACCCCTATGAATAAGTATTGTAAGGATTTAAAAATGGTTAAAACTTGGAAGTCTGAAGAAACAAGCGAACAATGTGAAAACTGTCGTGCATTCTACAAAGTGGTAGAACACAGAGTGCCAGTTAGAGATAAAGATTCATTCTCATGTACTGAATGTGGTCATCTAATAAAAAGCTGGAATTCAACTTCCTATTACATTTACACGCTAATTAAGGATTGAACTAGAGCTATTCAAATCTAATACGTACAGTTATTGACAGAACTCCAAGTAAAAGCGGGCTAATCAGCTAGCCCGTGAAATTTCCCATGTGTGTGGTCGGGTATTGATTCTGACATTGTCATGCTCAAGCCCGTAAATGCTTTGTGCTTTGATTTCACCGTATTGGTTTTCTTTAAGCACACCGGTAGAAATATCAACCGACTCTTTGTAAACAAGCTTGATTGGACGATCTTTTCGCGCGCAATCATGACCTCCCATCAATTTCATATACTCATCCCACTTACTATCATCAGCAGCCTTTCGGCCCAACTCGATAAGCGACTCAGGATCTTCTAGAGGAGTCAAACGGCGTAGTTCTCTCCAAATACTTACTCCAGCCCCACCAATTTGCTGAAACTGTCTGATCCCCCATATAGAGGCCCATGTTTCGATTCGTCTGGCCGCTTCCGATGGGTTTTCACCGTAAACACCGATATCTATATCTTCACCATCTATATTTTTTGAAATATATTTAGCGATATAGCCCGTTGCACTTCCTTTGTTAGGGTCAATTTTAACGATGGTTATACGGTGCTTATCTGCTCCCTCTTCATCTCCTTCCTCTTCAAAGGCATAGTGAGTGAAAATATCTTTAAGCGATTGTTCATCTGAACCTTTAATGAATAACAGCAGATGCCAGTGAGGCGTTCCGTCATGATGTGGCTCAGCGACTCTAAAACCATAGGGACGTATACCTTGACGATTTAACTCGGATCGAATTCTGGAAAAGGTTGTTTTCAGATATTCTTGAGCATCTCTTGCCGAACTGCCATTCCAGTTTTTGGTGGGATCGCCACTGGTTGAATAAGCTCGGTGATATTTTGAAGGACAGGTCAGGGTTATAAAAAGCGAAATATGCCCTTTAGATTTGGCATAATCTTCACACCCTCGACAACGTACCATCAGCTCAGCTTTTCTTATAGCCGGATTGGAAACGCTAGTAGCTTTCATCTCGGATAACAAAAACGAAAGACCTTCCTCATTAGTAACCAGCATATTTTCCAGAAACTCATGCTGTTTTTGCTTTTGCCATCGGCGGCGCCTGACATTTAAATCTGAGGCATATATCTCTGCGTTTTTCTTTACGAAATTTAATGTTCTGGCGATGATTTCAATATCACGATTTTGTCTTGTACGAAGATTAGAAAGCCACCAACTTTTTCTAATTGAGTGTCGAATGATTGAAAGCATATCAGATGTACTTGGCCCTTCTTTAAGACCAGACGGCTGAATACCTCTAGAAGCCATAAAGCTGAGAATTCTCTTATAAGGTTTTTTGAGGGATTCACTGTTTGAAGACTGCCAGATAAAAATGCACTCTTGGGCCTCACTCTCAGCAAGTATCTTTAAGTCATCCTCATCAGCATTTAAGGTTTTCAGGCTTAATCTGCTTAGCACAGCAGATTCGATATGTTCGCTTATATTTAAGAGATACAGGTTTGCTTCTCGTCGGCTTTGGTTCTTTAAGCGTTTGTGATATTCCACAATGATTTTTTTCTTAAAGATATCTGGCAGGGTATTGGTTTTTTCATCCACAAAAAGGCGATCATCACGATGTATTTCAGTCATGATTAGCCTCCAAGTATTGTCGGCCTTTATCGCTAATCGTAACAATCAGCCATGTGATCCCAAGGTCAATTTCTGGATAAGTTTCAGCTAATCCGTTTTTATACAGATTTTGAATAGCTCGGATATCAGTCTTAAAAGGTGGGACTGAGGAATGTATTACTGCACCAAACTTTTCACATAAATCTGTACAAATCAGAACAACATTTTCGGGTTCCAATCCACCAGTATTAAGCCATTGCAGATAATTAAGTTGTGCAGGCGTGATTTTTAGCTTTTTCAGAGGCTTCATGACAATGCCTCCAGGTTGCGAGAAGCAGCAATACGCTCTTCAAGCCATTGATTAATTTCAGACTTGAGCCAGCCGCTTGAAAAGCTTGTTAGCTTGATTTGTTTTGGAAAGCGATTCTCACTGATCAATTTGTAGATTGTTGAGCGAGCAAGGCCCGTCGTCGTTATGACTTCTGGCAGTTTTAGAATTTGTTCAGACATCAATATCTCCCTGTGATTTGTAGTAGATGCAGGGAGAGATTTTCCAGTAGTTAACTCAGTGTTTCATTGGATGAGAATAGCCATAAAATCTTCCTAGGAAGTTTTTTGGGTGTTTTTCTTCCGATTTGCGTCTGCGAGAACATTTAGCATTCTTCTTAAAGATGCTTGTGAAGTTAATATATTGGCGTAATGCTTAGACGAATCATCTATCCTTCCGGCTTTACCAACTACGTCCCTAGGATCTGGAAAGAGTATTTTTCCAAGAATTGGGCTGGTTACTTTATTTCCAACCAAGCTATTCCATGTTGCTAAGTCTAAATATGCTAAAACTCTGGCATCGTGCCATTTTCTGAAAGCAACAAGATTGAAACTATTAATCTTGCGCTCTCTGTTGTTGGTCTTTTGAGTTGCTTGCCGTTCAGCTTTGGCATTTGCCACCCATCCTGAGACGGCATCTAAAATCTCATTCTTAGAGCAATTCAGATCGATCTCAAGCCACGCCAAATTGTCTTTTCCATCCATAGCTTCAATTTGCATGAATTCGTTTAGTTGGCCGAGATTATTTTGATTAATTAGTGGATAAATTTGGGTTTGTACTGCTGAATATAACTGCTCAAGCTCAGCAGTTTTTAATCCATCTGCTGTGCTAAAGAGATCGAAGTAAGTCAGCTGTCTGACAACAGAAGCATACTGGGCATTATCCTCAGCAAGCATGTCATTTAAAATTTTGGCATATGAACTCTCTAAAACAACTCCCAAGCTGATATTTTTCTGTGTCAGCTCTAATATTAATTTCTTTGTTTGTTCATCTATAGATTTGCCAATAGCATGATAACCAAGCATTCGCATCGTGAGATTTTCAAGCCAATTCACTAACTCCATATTGGCTGCTGCATCGTATTTCGTTATATCAAACTCGGGTGGAATAAACTCACTTAAGTTTTCTTGGTTCATCTGGTAATGCCTTGAATATTTTGTTTAAGAATTGCTTTTAATCGGGATAACATCTGCACCCTTGGCTAATCCATCAAGGTAATCAGCCCATGCCTGCATCATTTCTTTTCGTTCTGGCAAATATTGAGCGTAGTTATAAGCTGCTCTCACACCATTTTTTTCACTGTGGGCAAGTTGTCGTTCTATAGCATCACGATTCCAGCCCTGCTCATTGAGAATTGTAGAAGCCATACTTCTGAAGCCGTGAGCAGTCATTTCTTCCTTGGTATAACCTAATCTTCTTAGACTTGCATTGATGGTGTTGTTGCTCATCGGCCTTGCTAGAGTTCGGTTACTTGGAAAAACATATTTTCCTCTGCCTGTAAGTGGCTTTATATCCTCAAATATAGCTAATGCTTGTTTTGATAACGGGATGATGTGCAACACTTTCATTTTCATTCTTTCGGCTGGGATACGCCATTCAGCATTTTCCAGATCGATATCATTCCATTCGGCTTGTCGAAGCTCTCCCGGTCTGACGAATACATAGGGCGTTAAACGCAGAGCACATGCAGTAATGTAGCTGCCTTGATAGCCTTGAATCGCTCGCATTAATTCACCAATAGCTTTAGGCTCGGTAATAGATGCAAAGTGAGTTTTTTTGGCTGGAGGTAAAGCACCAACTAAATCTGCTGCAGGATCGCGTTCAGCCCGACCGGTGGCAATTGCATAACGTAGGATCTGACTACAGATTTGGCGAACACGGTGAGCACTATCAATAGCGCCCCTACTTTCCATTCGACGCAGTACCATTAACAATTCTGGTGCGGTTACAGTATTGATTACTTTTGAACCAAGCCAAGGATAAACATCATTACGCAATCGGCCGATTGTGCGTTGTTTATGCTGTTCAGACCATTCACTAGAGAATTTTGTAAACCACTCATCAGCTACAGCTTTAAAGCTGTTTTCGCTTGCAGCATGTTTATATAGCTTTTCAGTCTTTCGCTCGACTGCTGGATCAATATCATCAGCAACCATTGCTCTGATTTCATCGCGTTTAAGGACAGCAGATTTTAGGGTAGTTGTGGGATATGTTCCCAGAGACAATTCTTTTTGTTTCCCACCAAAGCGATAACGAATGCGCCACCACTTTCCACCTTTGGGAGAAATAACAAGATAAAGGCCAAGTCCTGCTGAAAGCTTGTATTGCTTAGCTTCAGGTTTAGCATTTCGGATTTTCATGTCTGTTAAAGCCATTGTTCCCACCAGCACTTTGAATGTTCCCATCAAAGTTACCACTAAAAATGGTGGGAAGTACATAGACACTATTGGACGAGGCTGGAACACGACAATCCATAAAACCGTTGATATTACTGGTTTTACGGACGATTTAGGATGGTTGTGGAAGTGTAAATGGAGGCTGGGGTCGGAATCGAACCGGCGTACGCGGAGTTGCAGTCCGCTGCATGA
>NZ_DFTU01000092.1:0-376 GCF_002379485.1 Methylophaga sp. UBA4204
ACCCAGGCACTGTAAAGCAGATCGTTAGGCATTAAGTCCACACTACCTTCGATACGGCCAAATGCACCACCTAATGCTTTTGAGAAAGCCCGTAACAAGGTAGTTTTCCCCACCCCGACCCCGCCTTCAAGCAATACGTGGCCGCGAGCATGCAGTGCGATCAAGATCAAACGAATCGCCTGTTGCTGACCAATCACCACATTATTGACAACCTTTTCCAGTGCCAATGCATGTTCACGAGCAGTAGCTAATTGCTGCTTATCCGACATTCTCTCTCCCCTTTAAATAGGTAATTTTTTATTTTGAGCCTTATTCAAAAATCATTTTTCAAATGAAGGCTGTTTATCTAACGCATCTTTGCAAAGCGAGCAAAACC
>NZ_DFTU01000092.1:550-2043 GCF_002379485.1 Methylophaga sp. UBA4204
GGGTTGTGACTGAAAAAGCGCCACTCTGCGTTGCTCGTTGCTTATTTAGAATAACTAAAAGGCGCTCCTCGTGCCTTGATTGACGCTTTTTCAGCTCACAACAGAGGCGGAGATGAAAGATAAACAAGCCCTAGGTTTTGTTATCACAGGAATTTATCACTGAATATCAAAATGTGAAACCAGCTAACTAATAATAGATTTAAAATAAATACTCCATAAGCACTTAAAATGTTGTATCAGCTTTACTTGCAGAATGTTGTTTATTAAACAGTGAAAGCCAGTATCACACATCAGATATTTGCCCATGGACATCGGGCAAATATCCCGTTAACTGTGGTTCAGCTTTGCAGAGCCTATATCTGCGCCTAGACTATAGCGATTGTTTAGATGGATACATGATGAATCTCAGACTACAGCTTTTCTTTAGAATCATGCTGATAGGCTTTGTCTGTCTGGTCGTTAGTGCGGGTTATGTGCTTTATCAGACCGATCAGCAAGCCAAACTGGAGGCCGATCTGACTGCTTTGCGTATTGAAAAACAACTTACTCAGCAGTTACTGAAAATGTTCTCCCGTTATGATTACTCGATAGCTTTCCCGGATTCCAATATTTTGCAGCAACTGAATGGCGTGCCTGGCTCGTGTGTACAGTTTTTATCACGTACGGAAAGTCGTCGCCGCAGTTTGTGTAATGAAGTTGTGCATGATGAAACCCGATGGCCACAGTGGTTTGGTGAGCTTTATCAACAACTTTTCCAACCAAACTATGAAGCCAGTCGGCGGTTTTCATTTAATGCCATCACCTATGGCAACATTATTGTTTCGCTGAATATGGAAACTGAGATTGCCCGTGCCTGGAGTAATCTGCGTGCGGTGTTCGGTATTTTATCGGTAAGTATTCTGGCCGTATCGTTATTGGTGTTTATGACCATTCATCGGATGCTGCACCCGGCACAGCTTATCGTTCGTGGTCTGGAAAAAATGCGCCAGGGGGACTTGCAGACTCGTATCCCCAGTTTTGAAATAGGCGAATGGCGCCGCACCAGCGAAGCGATCAATGCGCTGGCCTCCACTCAGCAAGAGATTATGAATGAGAACCGTGAACTCGCACTGAAATTGATTAATGCACAGGAGGAAGAACATCGTTATATCAGTCGAGAACTACACGATGAGTTTGGTCAGTGTCTCGCCGGTATTAATGCTTTAACTACTTCTATCAGTCAGACTGCACGTAAGGACTGTCCTTCAATTATCAGTGAAACCGAAGGTATCAGTCATATAACGGCTCATATGATGTCCGCTTTGCGTGGATTATTAACCCGTTTGCGTCCAGCTGATGTCGATGAACTGGGACTGACAAGAAGTCTGGAAAAACTGATAAAAAGCTGGAATCAGCGCACTGGTGGAGAAACCCGATTTAAGCTTCAGATAGACGATGGGGTTGATTCATTACCAGAACCATTACCGGTCAATCTCTATCGGATTGTGCAGGAA
>NZ_DFTU01000092.1:2231-5614 GCF_002379485.1 Methylophaga sp. UBA4204
AAGCCAAACGTGACAGCTTCAATCAGCATATGGGTGTAGGTTTATTGGGAATATCGGAACGCGTGAATGCTTTGGGCGGTAAAATCACCATGGATATCCAGAGCAAAGGCGGATTGAAACTGCTCATCAATTTACCGGTTAATCCAAAACCTGCACCGACAACGGAGCACCCGCATGTCTGAAAAATCGATTCAAATCCTGTTAGTTGATGACCATGCCATTGTGCGTGAAGGTTACCGCTCGCTGTTACAAAAACAACCCAATTTAACTGTAATAGCGGATGCCCGTGATGCTGCTGAGGCCTATCAGAATTATAAAACCTTCGAACCTGATGTGGTCATTATGGATATTTCCATGCCGGGACAAAGTGGTCTGGAAGCCATTTCACGCATCAGACAATATGATGGTCAGGCACGTATTCTGGTGTTCAGTATGCATCAGAATCCCAGCTTTGCATTACAGGCGATTCGAGCTGGTGCACTGGGGTATGTCACCAAAAGCAGCGATCCGACTTTGTTAATACATGGAATTTATCAGGTCTATGAAAACAAACTCAGTCTCAGTCCCGACGTGGCACAGGCATTGGCCGTAGAAAAACTGGGACAGGATAAAGCGAGGCTGGATGATTTAACGGTCAGAGAATTTGAGATTTTACGACTGTTACTTGAGGCCAATAATAACCAACAAATTGCAGACATTCTGAATATTAGTCCGAAAACTGTATCGAATTCACATTACATTATTAAACGAAAACTGGATGTGAATTCGGATATTGAACTCACCCGCCTCGCCATTCGCATGAAGCTATTAAACTTGCGCGATTTGATTGACGAGGCGGAATGAATTCAGCTTTCGTGGATTAGGCGGCTTTATCCTTATCATCAAACTCATTACGAATCAGATAATCAAAAGCACCCAGAGCTGCTCTGGCGCCTTCGCCCATTGCCATAATGATCTGCTTGTATGGAATGGTCGTCACATCACCGGCAGCAAAAACACCCGGCATTGAGGTGGCACCGTGAGAGTCAATTTCAATCTCACCGTATTTACTCAATGTGAGCGTGTCTTTTAACCAGTCGGTGTTGGGCAACAACCCAATCTGCACAAACACCCCAGCCAGCTCGACATGATGTGATTCCTCAGTTGCACGATCTTTATAATTCAGACCGTTCACTTTCTTGCCATCGCCAGTAATTTCGGTGGTTTGCGCACCAATAATTACCGTTACATTATTCAGACTGTGCAGTTTTTTCTGCAATACCGCATCGGCTTTCAGCTGATCGGCATATTCGAGCAGGGTTACATGTCCAACAATACCGGCCAGGTCAATTGCAGCTTCGACACCGGAGTTGCCGCCGCCGATTACCGCAACATGTTTACCTTTAAATAACGGACCATCACAGTGAGGGCAATAGGCAACGCCATGACCACGGTATTCTGCTTCACCCTGCACGCCCAGCTCACGCCAGCGGGCACCAGTCGCAATGATGATTGACTTACTGGTCAGAGTGGCACCGCTTTCCAGTTCCACTTCAAGCATTTTGCCTTTCTGACTTAATTTGTTGGCGCGCTGTAACTTCATCACGTCTACTTCATATTCCTTCACGTGTTCTTCAAGTGCAGCGACCAGTTTTAGCCCTTCGGTCTCTTTGACTGAAATAAAGTTTTCAATCGCCAGGGTATCCATTACCTGGCCACCAAAACGTTCAGCCACGATACCGGTACGAATTCCTTTACGTGATGCATAAATTGATGCAGAAGTACCAGCCGGTCCGCCACCAATAATCAATACATCATAGGGGTCCCGCTGACTGATTTTTTCTGCTTCACGTTTAATGGCACCCGTATCCAGTTTGCCGATAATTTCTGCCAGGCTCATACGGCCCTGACCGAATACCTCACCATTCAGGTAAACAGTCGGCACTGCCATAATCTGACGTGCTTCGACTTCTTCCGGATACAGTGCACCATCAATCATGGTGTGATGAATATTTGGATTCAACACCGCCATCAGGTTAAGCGCCTGTACCACTTCAGGGCAGTTCTGGCATGACAAGGAAATATAGGTTTCAAATACAAACTCGCCATCAAGCTGTTTGATTTGTTCAATCACTTCAGGCTCGGTCTTCATCGGATGCCCGCCGGTGTGCAGCAATGCCAAAACCAGTGAGGTAAACTCATGGCCCATCGGGATGCCGGCAAAACGGATTTGCTCCTGCCCTTCAGGCTGTTTAATACGGAATGAAGGTTTACGTGCATCGTTATCGGCATCAGAAAAGCTGACTTTGTCTGACATATCAGCAATTTCCACCAGCAACTCACGCATTTCCAGAGATTTTTTGCCATCATCCAGTGAGGCAATGATCTCAACTGGACGTTGCAGATTCTGCAGATAAGTTTTTAATTGCGCAGCAATATTAGCATCCAACATAAGGCACCTGCCTGTCTAAAATTCTATAAAGTATTTGGGTGATGTCCGGGCCGATCGGCCCGGACACACTGATCCAACGGATCAAGAATTTCGTAAGAAGTTGTCGTTAAATTAAACGACAACTTGCTTCAGATTTTCTTTAGATTTTGCCAACCAGATCCAGAGATGGTGACAAGGTTTCTTCACCTGGCTGCCATGAAGCTGGGCATACTTCACCATCATGTGAGGCAACATATTGAGCAGCCTGGATTTTACGAACCAGTTCTTTTGCACTACGGCCAATGCCAAGATCGTGAACTTCGCACACTTTGATCACACCTTCTGGGTCGATAACAAATGTGCCACGCAGCGCCAGACCTTCTTCTTCAATCATGACTTCAAAATTACGGCTGATAGCACCGGTTGCATCACCAAGCATTGGGAAGTTGATTTTCTTGATGGTTTCAGAAGCATCGTGCCATGCTTTGTGTGTGAAATGGGTATCAGTAGATACTGAGTAAACTTCAACGCCCATTTCCTGCAGTTTCGCGTAATGGTCGGCCAAATCACCCAGTTCAGTCGGGCAAACAAAGGTGAAGTCAGCTGGGTAAAAGAATACTACTGACCATTTACCTTTCAGATCAGCATCAGTAACAGGTATGAATTCGCCTTTGTGAAATGCAGTGGTTTTAAATGGTTTAACGGTTGTATTAATCAAAGTCGACATGGTCTACTCCTTGTTGATTGTCAAAAGCGACAATCGTCATTCTATGGCTCGATGATGCAACGGTCAAACAACTTAATTCTATTAATATAATCGGAATAAGCGATTGCAATACAGTCTTAATGAAAAAAGCCCCTGAAGCTAAACTTCAGAGGCTTTTAAAGTACGTTTGAACCGATATTAACGGTTGCAGATGTACATGGTTACTTCAAAACCGAAACGCATATCTGAATATTCTGGTTTAGTCCA
>NZ_DFTU01000092.1:5694-6481 GCF_002379485.1 Methylophaga sp. UBA4204
ATCATTTCTCCATTCTATTTTAAGGGTATCGCTATCCGCTTTTCTGGATAACGTGAGGAAGATATTACGCCGCAAAATACAGAAAACTATCAGGCATAATCTTGATCGGACTCAGGATTTTACTGATTCCTCCAACTTATTCACGATAGATTTTATCGCAGTAGTCAACGTAGTTAATTGCTCCGAGGTAATGATGTAAGGCGGCATGACATAAATCATTGAGCGAAATGGTCTTATCCATACGCCCTGCTCCACGATAAACCCTGGCAGCCAGTCCATAAACTTATCCAAAGGCTGATTTAGTTCCACCACCCCAATCGCCCCTTTGCTCCGAACATCTTTAACCAGTGAATGGGAAGATAGTTCATTTAGCTCATCCGTAAGCTGTGCTTCAATTGCCCGCACGCTTTGTTGCCAGTTTGATTCAAGTAATACATCAATACTTTCACAGGCTACGCGACATGCCAACGGGTTACCCATAAATGTCGGGCCATGCATCAACACCCCCTGTCCGTCAGCTGAGATCCCTTGTGCCACTCTGGTTTGACATAGTGTGGCCGCCAACGTCATGTACCCCCCTGTCAGCGCCTTACCTAAGCATAGAATATCTGGCACGACACCAGCTGTTTCATAAGCGAACAAATCGCCTGTCCGACCAAAACCAGTAGCTATTTCATCAAAAATCAGCAACACGCTATGCTTGTCACACAAAGTCCGAAGCTCACGCAGATATTGCGGACAATAAAAACGCATGCCCCCAGCGCCTTGCACCAACGGCTCGACAATC
>NZ_DFTU01000092.1:6549-11793 GCF_002379485.1 Methylophaga sp. UBA4204
CAATCACTGCCGCCAGCTGTTCATGGTTGGCTTCAATTAATGCCCGCATTTCAGCAATATCACTGTCCTGCCATTCAACATCGTCGCGACAGGTGGGGGCTGGAGCAAACAGATGTTGTGGAAGTACCTTGGCAAACTGGGAATGCATGCCATTAACCGGATCACAAACCGCCATCGCGCCGAAGGTATCGCCGTGATAGCCGCTTCTTAGTGAAAGCAGTTTCTGCTTCTCTGTTTTACCCTGTGCAAACCAGTATTGAATCGCCATTTTAATAGCGACTTCAACTGATACCGAGCCGGAATCAGCCAGAAAGACATATTGCAGGGCATCATCAGTGATATCGATTAAACGTCGTGCCAGACTGACCGCCGGATCATGAGTCAAGCCGCCAAACATTACATGCGACATTTTATCGAGTTGATCTTTAGCTGCTGCATTAAGACGTGGATGGCCGTAACCATGAATAGCTGACCACCAGGAGGACATACCATCAATGATTTCGCGACCATTAGCCAATGTTAAATACACGCCTTTTGCCGAAATCACTTCATGTAAAAGCGGCGGATTTTCCACGCTACTATAGGGATGCCACAAATGCTGCGCATCAAATTGCAGATTGCTTAGTTCGGTCATGGTCGGAATTAAATCACGCTTAATGGTGGGATAAAACAAAACTGCCCGTACTTGACGGGCAGTATTCATTATAAAAAATTAATCGTTTTATTTTGTCACGCTGAAGCTCTCACCACAGCCACATTCAGAAGTGACATTCGGATTTATGAATTTGAAGCTCTGGTTCAGTCCTTCCTTAACAAAATCCAAAATCATGCCTTCCAACAGAGGCAGGTTATCTTTATCTACCACGACTTTGACATCGTCCTGCTCAATAATCATATCGTTGGCCGCAACGCTATCTGCGTAATCAAGGGCATAGCTATAACCTGAGCAGCCACTTTTGACTACCCCGATTCGTAAGCCAATGCCACTGTCACGCTTGGTAACCATGTCGCGAACGCGTTTTACTGCTGATTGTGTCAATGTAATTGTTGTCATTTCATTACCTGTTCATCAAATGGTTAAAACGACTGGCTTCTTTTTCAATTACGACTGCCAGTTGTTCAATTTGTTCTGTAGTATTTTCCAATGAAACACTCACCCGGACAGCACCTAATGCCGTCATATCATCTACGCCCATGGCTTTAAGCACATGGCTTGGTATTTGTCGTCCCGTGCCACATGCTGAACCACTGGAAACCGAAAACCCCTTGCGATCCAGTGACATCAGTAAGGTGTCGGAATCAAAACCCTGTAATGAAAAAAACACTGTATTTGGCAGACGTTCTGTTGACTGTGCAAAAACCGTCACCCCGGGTATTTCGCGTAATCGAATTTCCAGCAAATCTCTTAATTCACGACAATGTTGCTGATAATGCGTTAATTGTTGCTTGGCTTTCTCAGCTGCCGCCCCAAACCCGACTATTGCCGCAACATTCTCGGTACCACTGCGCTTTTCGTGTTCCTGACCACCACCTAATACATATGCAGGCCAGTCCAGTTTTTTATCAACAATCAGCGCACCAACGCCTTTTGGACCACCGAACTTATGTGCAGACAGACTCATCATCTGAATCCCAGCCGCCTGAAAATCAATTTCCAGCTTACCGGCTGCCTGCACGGCATCACTGTGAAATACGATATCCCGTTGCCTGGTCAGTTCGGTTAATTGAGCAATATTCTGTATTACGCCAGTTTCATTATTTGCCCACATCACCGAGACCAGACGGGTATCGTCGGTCAGTAAGGTTTCAAATATCTCAACATTGATCAGACCATCAGCATTAACCGGAATGAACAGTACTTCAAAACCCTGCTGTTGTAATCTTTTGGCGGGTTCAAGCACGGCAGGATGTTCAGTACTGCCAATTAAAACGCGTCCGGAATCGTACTTCTGAGCAACGCCACCAATGGCCTGATTATTCGATTCTGTGCCACCACTGGTAAATATAATTTGATCGGTTTCTACATTTACCAAATTGGCGACTTGTTGTCGTGCATGATCAATTGCTGCAAGCGTATAACGACCAAAACGATGGCTGCTGGAAGGATTACCCTGTTGCTGTTTAAGATAGGGCAACATCATATCCAGAACGCCTTCAGCCAATCCGGTTCCGGCGTTATGATCTAAATAAGCAAAGGACATAAGACTCAGTAACGAAAATTAAAGTGCATCAAATTTGATGACTTTTTCGCTGTTACCCCGGTTGTTAAGATTTCGTTCGTAGTCACTTACCACATGATGCAAGGTGATACCTGCCAGATAGAGTCGAATCTGATCACTCAGGCTTTGCCATAACTCATGACTGACACATTGCTCATCAGCATGGCAGTTATGTTTGCCCTGACATTGCGTGCTATCCACTTTTTCATCAACCGCTGAAATCACATCCAACACAGTAATTTCGGTAGCTGCCCGACTTAAACGATAACCACCGCCAGGACCACGTGAACTGCTGACTAACCCCTGTTTCCGTAATCTGGCAAATAACTGTTCCAAATAGGAAAGCGAGATACCCTGACGCTCGGATATATCAGCAAGCGTGATCGCGCCGACACCGTAATTCAGACTTAAATCGAGCATTGCTGTCACAGCATAGCGACCCTTCGTCGTTAAGCGCATATTGGTTTCCTATCACAGACTATTCTGATAGTTTTCCATACCCGACTATTTTAGTCAACTTTAGCTGAATCCTGATCTTTATCCAACTCGCATCCTTCCAGTTCAGGCATCGAAACATCTGGCATTTCGCCGCCTAAACGATGAATTGTCTGGCACATGGAATCCATGCGCTTTTCCATTAAATGAATATGTTCAATCAATCCATGAATGGCAGATGCCACCGGATCCAGTGTTTGTGTTGAGGTACCATAAGCATCAAAACCAACGGATTGCGCCAGCTTTTCCTGGGCTTTTTTGTCGGGGTTCTTCTGGCTTCTGACCACTCGTCCAGGGATACCAACAACGGTTTCATTCGCTGCAACATCCTTAACCACTACCGAATTGGAGCCAATACGGGCTCCTTCATGAACAGTAATCGGCCCTAAAACTTTTGCCCCAGCCCCCACAACAACATTATTGGTTAACGTCGGATGGCGTTTGCCACCTTTCCAGGAGGTCCCCCCCAGTGTCACACCATGATAGAGCGTGCAATCATCACCAATTTCGGCTGTTTCACCAATCACCACGCCCATGCCATGGTCAATAAAAAAGCGCCGACCGATTTTGGCGCCCGGATGGATTTCAATTCCGGTCAACCAACGACCGATAGTCGACATAAAACGAGCCAGCCACATCCAGCCTTTTTTCCATAACCAATGGCTGAAGCGATGCAGTGTTAATGCATGCACACCTGGGTAGGTGGTGACGATCTCAAACACATTGCGCGCCGCAGGATCTCTGTCAAATACGCAGTAGATATCTTCTTTAAAACGCTGCCAGCGGGTCACATGTAATTGATCGTTCATTTTGTACTCCTCGCTTTGGTCTCTGCTGCACGCAAAATGCCATGCAAAATCTGAACTTCATTCCGGTCAAGATCTGCACGGTTAAATAAACGACGAATCCGCCGCATTAAATTACGTGGATTGCTCGGATCTAAAAAGCCGATGGTGGTCAGACTGCGTTCGAAATGGTCGTATAAATGCACCAGATCTTCGGCGTGAATGGCCTCACGTTCTTCACCCACACGACCTCGTTCAATGGTCGGATTGAAACTCATGCGTAATTCATATGCCATAACCTGAACCGCAGCAGCCAGATTTAACGAACTATATTCTGGATTTGCCGGAATATTTATCAAGGTATGACATAGATCCAGTTCGTCATTTGATAAACCGGAATGCTCCCGCCCGAATACAATTGCAATATGGGTATCATCATCATATTTTTCAAGCGAGGCAACCGCTTCACGCGGATTCATTAATGGCACTGCAAGGTGTCTGAGCCGGGCACTCATGCCAAACACATGCTGACAACCGGTTAATGCCGACTGCAGGGTGTCATGCACCACTGCTTTCGCCAACACATCATCTGCTCCAGAAGCCCGTGCTGTCGCCTCGGCACTAGGATAGATTTTCGGCGATACCAGATGAAGATTTGATAAGCCCATGGTTTTCATTGCCCGGGCAGAAGCACCGATATTACCTGGATGTGTGGTGCCAACCAGCACAAAGCGAACTTTGTCTAAAAGAGTCATGCAGTTTTCCTGGTGATAAACATGGCGTCACCGTAACTGAAAAAACGATAACGTTGCTCAATGGCGTGATGATAGGCCGTCATTATATGGTCGCGTCCGGCAAAGGCCGAGACCAACATCAATAAAGTCGATTCGGATAAATGAAAGTTAGTGACCATCGCGTCTACTGAACGAAACTGGTAGCCCGGATAGATAAAGATATCTGTTTCACCTGAATAGGACTCAATTTCGCCACTACGTGAGGCGCTTTCCAATGCTCTTACGCTGGTAGTGCCTATTGCAATAACTCGTCCACCTTTTTTGCGAGTTTGACGAACCTTTTCACAAACGGTTTCGCTAACTTCAATACGCTCGGAATGCATTTGATGCGTACGAATATCCTCAACCCGCACCGGCTGAAATGTTCCTGCTCCGACATGCAATGTGACTTCAGTCATGTCTATACCGCTATCGCGGATTCGTTGCATCAGCTCATTATCAAAGTGCAGCCCGGCTGTCGGTGCTGCCACCGCGCCAATTTGCTTGGCATAGACGGTTTGGTATCGATCCAAATCATTTTTATCAACTTCACGCTCTATATAAGGGGGTAAAGGTAATCGTCCGTATTGTTCGAGCGCCTCAATTACGTCGCCTGCAATATCAAACTTAAGTTCAAATAACGCATCCTGACGGCCCAGAACCTCAACACGAAGCTCGGTTTCCAAAATTAAAATTCGACCCTCTCCCGGAGACTTGCTACTGCGAATGTGTGCCAGAACGCGTTTATCGTCCAGGACCCGTTCTACCAAAACCTCAATTTTCCCGCCAGTTTCTTTTTCGCCTAACAGGCGAGCAGGAATGACTTTGGTGTTGTTGAACACCAGCAAATCATTGGGTTTGAGTAAATCCAGAAAGTCGCTGAACAGGCGATCTGCCAGCTCACCACTATTTCCATCAAGTGTCAGCAATCGGCTGGCAGTTCGGTGTTTGGACGGATACTGGGCGATTAAT
>NZ_DFTU01000092.1:11914-12763 GCF_002379485.1 Methylophaga sp. UBA4204
CAAATTGAAAGTCGGTACGTTGCATGGCGAGATCATAGCAGAGCTATTGCGCTTTTCGTTAGGTAAAATCGCTTCCAGACATGAAAATATCATCAAAACGTTAAAACGGGCTTTCATAATCGGACAGCCCTCGTTATAATGCTCGGCTTGTTGCCGGGGTGGCGGAACTGGTAGACGCGCCGGATTCAAAATCCGGTTTCTTCGGAAGTGCGAGTTCGATTCTCGCCCTCGGTACCAACATTAAACCTTTTATAAATCAACAGGTTTATCCAGAATATTTAAGCCCCATCAGTTATACTGTTGGGGCTTTTTATTTACCGACAGTAAACGTAAATCACCGCCTGTTTTCCTGCTTTACCGCTCAAGAACGATTCTATAACGCACATCTCCTTTACGCAGTTTTTCAATCGCCTCATTTATCTGATCAAACGGATACATTTCCACAACCGGCTTGACCTGATGACGTTGAGCAAATTCCAGCATTTTGTTGCAGGTTTGCATACTGCCGGTATCTGATCCGGAAATACTTCTTTGCGCTTCTGTCAGGTTGAATACTTTAATATCCAATGGATCCATGGTTGCCCCGACAAAATGCAGCCGCCCTTTTGGTTTTAATTTACTCAGGTACAGATTCCAGTCCAGTTTGACGTTAACAGTAGAGAGAAGCATATCGAATTTTCTGGGCAGCTCAGCCATGACGACGGCATCACGCGAATCCACGCTGTAATGAGCCCCCATATCCAGAGCTTCCTGTAATTTTGCTGCGCTGGTAAATGCTGTGACTTCGCATCCCCAGGCTTGCAGAAATTGCAAAGCAATATGTCCTAACCCGCCAATACCGATTACTGC
>NZ_DFTU01000092.1:12886-13289 GCF_002379485.1 Methylophaga sp. UBA4204
ACCCGCCAATACCGATTACTGCCACCTTATCTGTTGGCTTAATATCAAATTGCACTAACGGATTGAATACCGTCAAACCGCCACAAAGCAATGGCCCGACGGATTTAAGATCAATCGCTTCAGGTAAAGGAATAACACTATTGGCATTTGCCCTNNGTAAGATCTGAACAGATATTTTCATCGCCGTTATGGCACTGTTCGCAGGTTTCACAATAATCAGCATACCAGCCTAATCCGACTGTTTGCCCGACTTCCAGGTTGGTGACAGCGGCACCAATCTGACTTATTGTTCCAACTACCTCATGTCCAGCAACGACCGGGTAAATAGACATCCCCCAGTCATTGTCGATAATGCTGATATCGCTATGACAAATACCGCAATATCGCACCTCAATCTCGACCT
>NZ_DFTU01000092.1:13442-14084 GCF_002379485.1 Methylophaga sp. UBA4204
GGGTCATATTGATATGGAGTAAGTTTGGCCCCCCGCTCCAGCGCAGCATAAGCATTAATCATTTAATATCCTTAATTCGGTCAGGAATGTTAATTACATGATTATTATAGGTCAGCATCGTTTGGACACTTATCCCAAACTGGCAACTTTCGATGAAATAGTGAAGCTAGGAGCAAAATGTATAGTTCACGTTTAATCATTTTGCTTTATTCATCTCCATTACTGAAGCAAATATCACTGTAAATATCCGTTATGCATAATCTGAAGACGCATTTTTCATAACGCTTGTCAGATGTTATAGTCAAAAAAAAGCACCATAAAGACATATAGCGCTATATCTATCGCTAGAATCTGTTGATCTTTCAAAGTCACCACTGCTGGAAGCTATTTTTTCGTTCTACAAGGCGGAAATGATGCGAGGCGGCTATGAATTATCAACAGACCCTAGTTTACTAAGCCCTTTTTGCCAAACTTACTTCTGTTTACTCAAATGGATCTGAACTGTCTGCAGAAATGATCCGGAGAGGTATTTATGCATAGGAAATTAACAATTTCAGTATTTTTAGTCTGTTCAGCATGCAGTCAAAATGATGTAAACCTGACATTTGCTGAGTTGGAAGCTGCTGGTTTTGAAAAACATCA
>NZ_DFTU01000092.1:14202-14478 GCF_002379485.1 Methylophaga sp. UBA4204
GCTGCTGGTTTTGAAAAACATCAGCAACAGTATTTTCAATTAGTAGGAGCAACCAACGCCTGGTCGGGCAAATGGGCCAATGAAGATGTCGAAGTGTATACCTTTGATGATCCCGATCTCGAAAACGCACCTTTTTATAAATCCATTAAAACAGATGGTTCTGATTCAAAGTGGGCCGATAAATGTGTCCACAAGAATGTGATTTTGCTTAGTAAGGGTTATCAGGCCTGTGATCGTCTCTATGAGCTTTAGTGTCTGTTGATCTTTCATAGCCGC
>NZ_DFTU01000092.1:14594-35160 GCF_002379485.1 Methylophaga sp. UBA4204
TGATCTTTCATAGCCGCCTCTGTTGTGACTATGAAAGATCAACAGACAGTAGATCAGAAGCAGTTGCGGAAAAATGACGATAATTTAATTTACGAGAGGAAATGAAATGAGTGAGGAGTATGCTCAACAACTAATTGATATTCTGCTTTTATCGGATAATTTTCAAATGGATTTAAAAGCCCTGATTTCCAAAGTGGCCCATTTTGATGGCGATTCGGTTGCCGATAGAAAATGTCTGGCAGAAGCATTTGATATGTTAACGAGAGAAAAACTTATTTGGGTAGATGATGAACCCATTTATGAAAGCCAAGGCGATCAAGTGCTTTTCAATGAGATGATTATTGGCTTAACCAAAACCGGATCCAACGCATCGATAAACTAATAAAAAAAGCCCTTTCAATTAATCTGAAAGGGCTTCTGTTAATGAAATATTATTCGGCTTCTTTAACAATCTGTGCCTGATGGAAGTTTTCAATACCCATTTTATCAATCAGGCTGAGTTGTGTTTCCAGCCAGTCAACATGCTCTTCTTCAGATTCGAGAATATTCTTGAATAAATCACGGGTAACGTAGTCACCAATCTGTTCGCAATATTGAATACCTTCTTTCAGGTCTGGTATAGCATCAAGTTCTAATGAAAGATCGGCTTCCAGCATTTCACGAGTATTTTCACCGATACGCAACGCACCCAAATCCTGCAGATTCGGTAACCCCTCCAAAAACAGCACGCGTTCCGTCAGGGCATCAGCATGTTTCATTTCATCAATCGATTCATGATATTCATGCTCATAGAGGTTTTTCAGACCCCAGTCCTTGTACATTTTGGCATGTAGAAAATATTGGTTAATGGCTACCAGCTCATTACCTAATACTTTATTCAACAGCTCAATAACTTTTTTATCACCTTTCATCGGATTCTCCCTTATTCCTGGATCTGATGAAGACGATTATCGTTCATAAAGAATAAATGTCAAAGATAAGCTATTGATATTAAAGGCAAATGATAACAATTATCATCTACATTCTGTTCCATACGAGGTGGAAAAATAAGAATTAGCAATTAAAGCTAAGTAAATTAGTGACTTGTTTGTTTGGCAAAAAGCCACAAATAAACTATGGAAATAAGACTTTGAAATATTCAGGATTCAATTGGAGTTGAGGAGGTTCTACTATCTGCGCAGAGTTAACGCGTACCGTTCACAGTTTGGGCCACCAGAAAGTTATCCTGTTCGATAAGCTGTGGGGCATGTTGCTGCAAAACACGGTTTACCTTGAACTGACATTTACCACAGCTTGCGGCAGCACCAGTGCATTCACGGATAGCTTCCAGCGAGTCTGCGCCAGCATCAATAGATGCTTTAACTTTATCGACATTCACGTTGTTGCAAACACAAACTATCATGAAATAAACCCTATTGGTTAACCGTGTTGTTAATGATAATGATTGTTATTTATTAAGTCAAATGGCTTTTGTTATTTTTTGGGAGAAATTCCCAAAATTGCTACTTGCGATGCGGATGTTAACATCGTAACGTAGCTATAACAGGCCTTAAGAGAACAGTATGAAAGCAATATCAGCGACAGTATTAATAGTTGAAGATCATCGGGACTTGGCTGCTAATGTAGGTGATTATCTGGAAGTTGGCGGTTTTACCGTTGATTTTGCAACAGATGGCATTACCGCATTACAGTTATGTGAAGAGCACCATTACGACGCAATCGTTCTGGATATCATGCTCCCCGGAATTGATGGCTTTGAAGTCTGCCGCAGATTACGTCAGGAAATGCATCTACATACGCCGATCATTATGCTGACCGCCCGTGACACCATTAATGACAAGGTGAACGGTTTTGATTTGGGTGCAGATGATTATTTGATTAAACCTTTTGAAATGCGTGAGCTCGAAGCCAGGCTGATTGCAATGATCAGACGTCAACGGGGAGAGCTAGAAGGTGGAAAGTTAACGGTAGCCGATCTCACCTATGACCTCGATACTATGCGTGTTATGCGAGGTGATAAGCTTATCAAGCTGTCTCCAATAACGTTACACATCTTGCGGATTCTGATGCGCGAATCGCCAAAAATTGTCAGCCGCGAACGTTTGGAAGCTGAAGTCTGGGGTGATGATGCACCCGATAGTGATACGCTACGCAGTCATTTGTATAACCTGCGGAAAAGTCTGGATAAACCTTTTCAAAACCAGTTAATGCATACCTTACCAGGTGTGGGTTATAAGCTTTGCAGAGAAGAAGATCTTTAAAGCTTATTTAGCTTAACGGCTGCGAAACTGCGCTTTGGGAAAGTGCACACTGACCTCGGTCCCCTCGCCCATTTTGCTGGATAAACGCAGATTCCATTCATAGCGATTACATAACCGTTTAACAATAGTCATACCAATACCATACCCCGTAGTCTGTTGCTTCTCATCTGCACGGAAAAACGGTTTAAAGACTTTCTGCATTTGATCCCGGTCCATCCCAATTCCACTATCGGCCACTGAAAACCCGTCCGATCGGATAGAGACAGTAATATTGCCACGCAGAGTGTAATTAAAGGCATTACGCAATAGATTACCAATAAGAATCGGTAACACTCGTTCAGCAGCCAGTACGACTAAAATACCCGACTCTTCCACATTCACCGTGATCGGTTTATCGTGATGAATCATTCGCAGGTTATCCAGTTCCGCAGCTATCAAATCATTCACCGTGATTTCACGTAAAGGTAACGCCTCAACCTGCTCCCTGGCTAATAACAACAGCGTTTCAATCAGCGATTCCATATCCATCAGTGTGCGATACATACGGTTCATTTCTGTCACTGCTTGATCGCCATATTTGCGTTCAACCACCTCCAATGCTCCACGGATTACAGCTATTGGGGTACGTAATTCGTGACTGACGTCGCGGGTAAAATTCCGTTCACGTTCAACAAAGTTTTCCAGCCGGTTAGTAAATTCATCTAACGCCCGGACCAGACTGGAAACCTCGTCATCTGGAATGCTTCTCAAATCATGCAGATCCAACTGGGGAAAATTACCCTCCCGAAAGTCCACTTCGTTGACTGCCCGTGACAGTTTCATTATGGGTGAAACTGCCTTATGTGACTGTCGATAGGCAATCCAGGCCAGCAGATAAAGCACAACTAGAACCATCGCCAGAGGTAATAGACCAAAGACTAAAGCCAGTCGGGAAACCTTCACTTCATCAAAAATCAGATACAGACGACGATCACCTTTGTCCTCGACATAAACAATGGGCTGCTGGCCTGCCAGCTCAGCACGTTTCAAGCCTGGTCCCAGCTCCTGTAAGGCTGGTGGTAACTGAGAATAATTGTCCCGTTCGGCCATGTAAGCTTTTAGGTTCATGGTGTTGGGTAATGGAAACTGCGGATCTTCTGCACGCATATCCCAGAAATGTTGGGCTTCACCCTCTAGAGCAGCACGCACCAATACATCTTCAAGGGTTGCTTTTGCAGCGTAAATTCCGGCGATAGCCACCAGACTAATTAATGCAATTTGTATTAAAAAGACTTTAACCAGCTTGGCATGAAGATTGGTATTGGATTTAGCCATCGACTCAGTTTACTCGCTTTGAGAATAAATAATGCGTGACCAACCACTCGGTTCCATCGCGATAGCCAAATAATTCAGCACAGGCCATAAAGAATAACCGCCATCGCTGTAGCCAGATAGCGCCCTCCCCTTTACCGTAGGTTTCATCAAACAACGCTTTAATCTGTCTGGCATTTTTATCCGTATTTTCCAGCCAGGCTTCAGCTGTTTTCTGATAATGCTGACCATTGACCAACCACTGCTTTTCAATCTGCAGAGCATCCTGAAAATGCAATAACGTGTCTGCTGAAGGCATCAATCCACCGGTAAAAAAGTAGCGTCCCATCCAATTATCATCGCCTTCAGTTTCGAAAGGATAAACGACATTACGATGACAGAAAATATGCACAAAAAGCTTGCCGTCAGACTTTAGCCAGCAACTTACATTGTTGAGCAGCTGCTGATAATTACGCATATGTTCGAACATTTCTATCGAGACAATCCGGTCGTATTGCGTATTCAGTTCCAGTTTATTGACATCGCAGGTAATGATATGAATATTGGTTAATCCACGGGCAAACGCTTGCTTTTCAATATACTCTCGTTGCGAATTGGAATTTGATACAGCAGTGATTCGTGAATACGGAAAACGTTCAGCCATATATAAAGTCAGTGACCCCCAACCGCAGCCCAGTTCAAGAATATCCTGCCCGTTTTTGAAATCACCCCGTTCGAGATAAATATCCAACATGGCCTTTTCAGCCTGATCCAGTGATAAGGTGTAATCATCCCACCAGCAACCGCTGTATTTGAGATGTTTGCCTAAAGACAGCTGATAAAATTCGGCTGGTACTTCGTAGTGTTGTTCATTAGCCGCCTGGGTTTCTATCGCAATCGGACTGTTTCGTAGCATTTCCATGCATTGATTTTTGATTTCACTGGCGGCTTCCGGATCATAGGCATTTTCATCTTGCAGGCGTTGCTTAAGCAGCCTGCGAATGCCAACTCTTATTAACATGTCAGGCACCAGTCCTTTTTCAGCGATAGTGATCAGACTCATATTTTTTTCCTCCAGGGAATAAATGCACTGGTTGTTTGTTGATAGCGACGATATTTATCCCCACGACTGCGAATCGCGTGTTGTTCGGTGTAGGGTATGCCGGTTATGAAATACAGAAATAACAACATCACTAATGGTGCCAACCAGAGCCACGCTGCGTGTTCTATGCCAATCGCCATTAAGGGATAGCTAAACCAGTGTAACCATTCGAAAAAGTAATTCGGATGTCTGGAATAATTCCACAAGCCTGTTTCGCAGACTTCACCTTTATTTTTCGGATCAGCTTTGAAATTGGCTAATTGCTTATCGGCAATAGTGACCCCTGTGATAGCAATAATGGCGACAGCAAGGCCGGCATATTGAGCGAGACCTAAAGATTCAATCTGTCCCTGAGTAATAAACCAGACTGGAATGGCAAATCCCCACGCCAATAAAGCCTGGAACTGGAAAAAGAAAAAATGATAAAAATTGGTTCTAGCGCCCCAGTACTGTCTCAGGTATTTATAACGTCCATCTTCATCTTCACCTAATACTCTTTGGGCGAGGTGAGTTCCCAAACGCAAATACCAAAGCAGCATGATACCCGATGCCATAATGCTCAGCGGCAAATAGCCCTCACTGGTCAGCAAATGAAAGAAAGCCAGAAAACTTAATGCAAAAGCCCACAACACGTCGACAATTCCGGCATTTTTACTGCGAATTTGCCAAAACCAACCACCCAGCATTATTAAAGATACAATGAAAAGACTAAACCACAGCATGTTGTTTTCCTGATTCTTGATTGCGCCAATAATTGGCCAATGTCAGTAATAATGGAATTGCCAATCCCCAGCTAATGGCTAGTACTACGATTAATATTTCTGGTTGCAGCCAGTCTAGTGCACCTAAACGACTGCCTGCATAATAGGAAACAGGACTTGCAACCGCAGAAAATATCCCCGCCATCACACGTCGTCTTAATAACCATGACAGCGAGTGATTAAGCGTTAACGCAAAATTTATCCATAAACACCATATCCACCAGGGTGCAATCGGTTCAATAGTTTGAGCTTGATAAGCCATTAAATTCCAGGCTGACCAGCTCGAATCCAGCACGACACCGATTAAAATTGCCGCCAGCACCAGTTTGTAATCAGTCTGTTTCCAGCGACAAAAACGAAAATGAAAGATCAAAAAGGCGACGGTAAAAATAACGGCCGGTGAATTCAACTCCGCGGCCCCGCTTAATACACAGACAAACCAACCGATTTGAAACAGTAAAAAATTAACTATCGTCAGACGATCAGGCATATTCTGGACACCACTGGGCACGCCGGTTTTCGACTTTACTGAATAGTAAGTGCACGTCACTGATACTGCGTTCGGCAAAACCACCTTCGCAGTAGCAAAGATAAAACTCCCACATCCGAATAAATGAATCCGGATACCCCATGGCGCGAACTTTATCCAGAGAAGCGTTAAAACGTTCACGCCAGGTGGCCAGAGTAATCGCGTAACTTGGGCCAATGTCTTCAAGGCTGGTGAGTTTTAGCTTGGCTTTGGCAGCAGCATTACTCAGCACAGTTACACTGGGGATAAAGCTGCCCGGGAAAATATAGCGCTTGATAAAATCCACTGATTTGACTGCCTGGGCATAACGGTGATCTTCCAGCGTAATCGCTTGAATAATGGCCAGGCCATCTGGGGTTAATAAGTCCGCACACCGCTGAAAATAGTCATCGATATAGTGATGCCCCACCGCCTCAACCATTTCAATCGAAATCAGCTTGTTATATTGCCCTCGCAGATCACGGTAATCTTCAAGCAATACTGTTATCTTGTCAGCGAGACCCGCTTTTGCTACACGCTGAACAGCATAATCATATTGTTGCCGGGAAATAGTCGTTGTTGTGACTTTGCAGCCATAATGCTGAGCAGCAAATACCGCACAACCACCCCAACCAGTACCAATCTCCAGCAGATGATCTGTCGGCTGTAAATCCAGCTTGTCACAAAGTCTCGCCAGCTTTTGCCGCTGAGCTGTTTCAAGAGATTCAGTACCGCTGTAGTACAGGCCGGATGAATACATCATCCAGTCTTTATCCAGAAACAACTCAAATAACTCATTGCCCAAATCGTAATGGGCAGCAATATTCTTGCGGCTACCACTTCGGCTATTGCGATTAAGCCAGTGAAAGCCTTTTAATAACGCACCGGTAATTCTGGCAAAGCCCTGTTCGAGTTCATCAGTCAATGACTGGTTACGCACCAGAATTCTCACCAATGCAGTTAAATCACTGCAATGCCAGTCGCCCTGCATGTAAGATTCAGCAGCGCCGACGCTGCCGCCTTGTACGACAGCTTCAAAAAAGCGCCGATCATAAACGGTCAGACTAATCGATAGATCGTCCTGTGGATCGCCTAATTCATAAACTTCACCTGCTGTATGTAAATGAATACAGCCTTTCTGGATCCTGCCTAGCTGACCAATAACAGCTTTTTCATACAGTTTTGACAGTCGGCTGGGTTTGCCACTTTGTGTTTCAATGACGGCCGATTTACTCATTTATCCTCTCCATTGGGTATAACAGGCTGGGTCACGGTATCGGCTTGTTGATCAGGATGACTGAACGAAGGGGTATGCTTTCCCCATAAGCGTAACGCCTGCCAATAAATACGCATAACAACTCTGAGCGTCTGTAGTGGATAGCGTATAGGTAACCAACGCATGCTTCTTGCGGTCATTGGCTGGAAATCAGCCTGTAATGTCGCATCAAACTGGCGCTCTCCTTCGCGCATTAACACCATGTTGATATTGATGGCATCTTGTTCCAGCTGAAAACGCCAGTGATATTGAATATCCATCGGCATAAACGGTGAAATGTGAAACTGCTTGTCAAAATCAAAACGCCATGGCTGGTTTTGTTGCTGATTTACTTTCAATACATAGGCATAACGTTCATTCCAAGGTGTATTGTTAATTTCGGAGACAATAAACTTGAGCTGTCGCTGTTCGAAACAGAAATAGAACGTTACCGGATTGAATACAAACCCGAGATAACGCGGATGAGTCAGGATCTTTACCGTACCTGAGAACGACTCACCACTCCGTTGCTGTATCAACTCCACCACCGCCTGTTTCAAATCAGCCTGGTCGGATTGCAGATAATCCTTACGATAAAAACTAATCAGATTGAAGCGTTCCAATGACCAGAAACGCGAGCGTTTAAAATGTGATTGCAGCTCATCCAAGTCCAGCATCAGCATCGCCAGTGGATACTGGAACTCATGAATTTTTGGCAGATGACGCTGATGATGCACCCAACCACGATAAATTCCATCAGGCAACATCGGCGACTCCCTGCTGAGAATTTTCCAGAGCATCAATCACCCGCAGAGCACTGCTCACCCCATCCTCATGAAATCCCCACCCCCAATATGCACCACAGTAAAAAGTATGCTGGGTATCAGCAACTTCCTGCCAGCGACGCTGAGCATTAAGCGTGGAGAGATTATAAATTGGATGGGCGTAACGTCGATGCACCAGGACTTTTTTCGGGTCAATCAAATGTCCGGAATTTAACGAGACGATCAGCTCTGCTGGAGCATTCAGACTTTGCAGCGTATTCATGTGATAACTCACGGTACATTGCTGACTCAATTCAGGGCTTACGCGAACATTCCAGCTGGCCCATGCCTGAGTATTTTTCGGCAATATATCTGCATCTGTGTGCAGATGCATCTCGTTTTCCTGAAAGCCTATTCCCCCGAGAACGGCCACTTCCGTTTCACTGGGCTGATCCAGCATACGTAATGCCTGGTCCGCATGTGCAGCGATGATTACTTTATCAAAATGACGCTTCTCTCCATGTACCGATAAGCTCACACCATGGATATTTCGCTCTATCCGTTGAATGGGTGAGCCTGTCATAAACTCTGCATTTGTTTGCTGCACCAGCGCATCAACATAAGTCTTTGAGCCACCTTTAACCACACGCCATTGAGGTCTGTCCGTCAGCGACAGCATGTGATGATTATGCATAAAACGAATAAAATACTGCGCCGGGAAATCCACCACTGAAAGACTGGGACCTGACCACAAAGCACACGCCATAGGGATTAAATGGTCATTGATAAAAATATCACTGTAATTATTGATTGCCAGATATTGGCCCAATGTCAGACCGTCATCATCTTCATTTAATAATAACGGGGCTTCACGATAAAACCGTACCAAATCCCACAACATTCTATAAAAACGAAAACTCACCAGATTACGACGCTGACAGAATAATTTATTTAAATCAGTAGCGTTATATTCCAGACCTGAAGTGGCATTACTGACACTAAAGCTCATCTCAGTGGGCTGACTTTCCACTCCTAATTGGGTTAATAATTTGCTGAAATTTGGATAATTCTGTTGATTAAAAACAATAAAGCCCGTATCAACATGAAAAGCTTTGCCAGAAATCTCTATAGAATGCGTATCGGTATGGCCGCCTAGATAATTACCGGCTTCAAACATAGTAACTTCATGTTTTTTGGCCAGATAATATGCTGAAGTCAAACCGGAGATTCCGCCACCAACAACCGCAATTTTCATACAGCGGCCTCAGAGAGGATTTTCTTGCTTTCGCGTTTGTGAAGCGGCACTGTGCGGACATCCCAGATGAGTCCAGTTTTTTGCATGATTTTTAGCAGGTAATAACTTATATCGATTTCCCACCAATAAAATCCTTGTCTGGCAGAGGCAGGATAATGGTGATGATTGTTGTGCCATCCCTCCCCCAGGGTCAATAATGCCAGCACAAAATTATTACGGCTTTCATCGCCTGTTGAATAGCGTTTTTTACCAATTCGATGCGCCATGGAGTTTATCAACAGCGTTGCATGTAATAACACTACCGTCGAAATAAAATATCCCCACACCAACATTTGCCATCCATTGGTACCCAGTCCTGGAGCAAGCTTTTCCAGCAATACGCCTGTAATAAATAAACTTGCTGCCAGTATAACCGGTGCGATCAAATCGTATCGATCCAGCCAGCGTAGTTCAGCAAACCTTTTCCAATCCGGAACCAGGCTGTAATCAGCTTGATAATGTTTTCCTGAAAGAAACCAACCCATATGGCTCCAAAAAAGACCCTGTTTGGGAGAATGAGGATCGGCTGGCTGATCTGCATGACGATGATGCTGACGATGATGTGCTGCCCACCATAACGGTCCGCGTTGTGTTGCAGTTGCACCGATAAATGCAAAAATAAATTGCACCGTCCGTGATGTTTTAAAGGATTTGTGTGAAAAATAACGATGATAAAATGCTGTTATGGCAAACATCCTGATTAAATATAAAGCGACTGCAACAATCACTGCAATTGGAGAAATGCCCACAAAAATAACTGACACACAGGCCAGATGCATAAATAGAAAAGGGATAACCCTTAACCAATCAACACCAGCATCTCCGTTACCAAGTTCGGCAACAGATAATCCGGCTTCACCATTGTCAAACCATTGTCGAATTGATTTCATGAAGTATCTCTTTTCTAGACGATGTGAATCTTAGTCAGCAAAGTGTGAATTGCATGTGAAGAGTTAAGGGCGTATTGCTCTTTAAAAGCATGACAGCCTCTTCACTTCATTTTCACAATCAATACGCTTTGATGAGCAGACTAATAAAGTTCATCGGAAAAGAACCATGTTAAAGATCCCCCCAACGCTAAAATTGACGTGGTTCTTACCAATATTCGTTTTAACAGCGGCCTGTAGTGGAAATTCTATGCAAAGTGCTTATGTAAATGACTACCAGAAAGCTCTTGAATCAAAAGGTTCGCAGCCAGTTGAAAACAATGAGGCTGTAAATGGCTTTATTGAGGTGTTTAATCAGGCTCAACATGGCGAAGTGGCAGATATTATTCGTCAAACCTATGCTGAACAACTTTATTTTAACGACACCTTTCGAACCATTACTGACAGAAATGAACTCATAGAATACATGGAACAGACCGGGAAACAGGTTGATCGTCTCGATGTACGGGTTCAGGATGTTGCTCGCAGTGGTAACGACATCTATGTGCGTTGGATAATGCAAATGCAATTTAAGGTAATGGGAAAGCAAGTCGACAGCAAATCGATTGGTATCAGCCAATTACGCTTTAATGAACAGGGCAAGATTATCTTACATCAGGATTTCTGGGATGGTGTGGATGGGTTTTATCAACACTTGCCGATTATTGGTTACTCCCTGAAGAAAATACGGGAAAAGTTATGATAAACCGCATTCTGTTTTTTTCATTGCTTCCTTTTCACCTTGCCAGTGCGAACAGCTTTGAATCAGAAATACAGCTGGATAATTCTACCCTGCAACAATGTTCAGCCGTGCCTATTAAAGTGATGTTGTTCAATCTCGGTGATGTTGCTTTGTATCGTGAACAATGCAGTGATGATAGTGCATTGACCAGCCAGTCAATTCAACTTTCATTTATTTATAAGCGAAGTTTTGATGCCGAGGATTTTCAAAAATCTTCAGTGGAATTGCTACGGCGTAATCTGGATGAGGATTTGTTCAAATCAATTGAAATGGCATTATTGGATTTCAATGCTGGCTATCAGAAAGCAGAAGAAGGTGATCGTTATGATATCCGCTATTCATCTGAATCAGGCTTGTTGCTATTCAAAAATGGTCAACAACTGAGCAAAAGCGACGATGCTCAACTTGGTAAAGCTTACTTTGATATCTGGTTTGGCAAAGATCCTTTCAGCAAAGGAATCAAAGAAGAATTATTGGCAGGCCTGAAAAACTAAACCCGCCTGTTGGCGGGTTCAAATATGTTAACTCTTTTCTTCACTGGGATATAACAGCTTTTGTAAGCCCGGATGATCCTGCAAAGGCTGTAATGCCGGTTCCAGAGCAATTTCTTCTCGATAACTTTCACTGCGCGAAATAGCTTGTTTAAGATAATACAGCGCTTCTTCAAATTGCCCCATTGTCGTATAAGCACATGCCAGCTGATAAAACGCATGGCTGTTTAGTGGATCAATCAATAAAGCCTGATGGCAAAGATTGGCTGCCCATTGAGGCTCACCTAATTCAAGTACCGCGTCAGCCTTATAGGTCAATGCCTCACAATCATCGCGTTTAATCTTCAGGATATGATCATAAATACCGATTTTATGTGATGCCGTATTTTCCTGGGCAGCACGTAGCCATAATGACTGCAGTTCCTGAGTTCGCTCAATCTCTTCGCGGTTCTCTTCAATATGCTGTGTTTTCTGATTAAGTTGCAATTCTATAGCGTGTAACCGCTGCTCGTATTCCATCACTAGTTTTGAGATCTCTTCATCTGCCAGCGAGTGCACCCGCTCTTTGATTTCCCGAATCGATGTCCATCCCACCAGAACTAATATCGATGTTGCACCTGCAATCAGATAGAAAAAATAGGTAACCGTGTTGGTTGAATAGGTAACCGCTTTATCCACCGCGTTAATTTCACGGTTTACAATCTGCTGAATCATTTCATTGCGTTGTGATGCCATGTCAGTACGCAATTGCTTCAATTCATCCAAAACATAACGTTCTATGAACGGTGAATAGAGCGGTTCTTCCAATACGTCAACTTCAGCTTCAAATTGTTGCATTTGCTCATCAGATAATGGGGCCACCTGAGTTTCTGGCTCTGCATTTGCCAATAATGGCAAGCATAAAAAACATAAAGCTATTAAGACGCGAGGCATATGGCTCTGCCGTGATCATGAACCTCTACTAAATAACTGTGTAGATTTTTGATGGCATCAGCATAGTCATCTTCGTCAATAATAAATTGCATATCTACCTGACGCATTGACTGATGCATGGCCAATACACTGATATTTTTCTCAGCCAAAGCACTGACCGTACGTGCCAGAATACCGGGTATTTTCATATCACTACCAATCGCTGACACAATGGCCACTTTCTGCTGATTAATTTCAGCTTCCGGAAATTGTTCCTGTAAAGCTTCCCTAATCCGCCGAATATTCTTCAGGCTGGCAGTAAGATAATGCGTAATGGTGTTGGCATTAATATCTTTGGAAATAATATGGGCCTTGTTTTTGCGGATCTGGGCCAGGATTTCACGATCATAATTTTCAATATTGCCCGCCATATCCTGATCAAACAGCTCAAATGCATAAACATGTTTGCAGCCGGCGATAATTTCTACACAAGGTTTGCTACTGATATAGTCACCGGTGATTAATGTTCCGGCATGTTCAGGTTCAAAGGTGTTTCTCACCCTTAATGGAATATTATTCTGCCGTAAGCCTTTTGCCGCTTTAGGGTGAATAGCTTCCATACCCAGATTGGCTAATTGATCAGCCACATCATAATTGGTCCGGCCAATCGGCACAGCATTGTCTTCACCTACCAGACGCGGATCAGCGCTGCTTAAATGAAACTCTTTATGAATAATCGCTTCATTGGCATTGGTTAATACAGCAATACGGCTAAACGTCATTTCGCTGTAGCCGCGATCAAAGGTCGACATCAGACCATCATCACTATGGGCATACCCGGTCACGATGGGTAACTCTTTACTCAAATCAATTTTGGCAAACGCTTTATCAATTCGTTCATCAAGTTTCATGTGCTTGTCGGTCTGCCAACCGGTCAAATCAACATAACGGGCATTGATCTTGTCTTTTTTAAGTAAAGTTGCCGTATTCCAGGCACTGTGAGCCTCGCCAATACTGGCCAGCATTTCACGTACTGTTGCCAGATGCATATCCAAGGCAAAGTGACCATGCTGGCAAAGTCGTTGCAGATCTGCCAATACCCGTTCTGCATCATCAAGACGTTCGCCAATAAACTCATTAGCTTTGTTTAGTGTTTTTTTATCTTTAAACAATTGCTGGTTGATGGAAAAAATCTCTTGTTTGAGCTTTTCCATCGCTTCCATCCAGCTATCATCATTCAAACTGTTGGCAAATTCAGCGTAAACACCAGAAGTGCCATTTTTCTTATGCTCAAGCAAAAGGTTGGTAATACCACCATAAGCTGAAACAACAAACACACGATTGTAAATTGACTCGTTATGAACCGGTTTCAGAATAATATTGTCGCGCACTGCGACATAGTCGCTCATGGAAGTGCCGCCTATTTTTTCTACCGTATGAAATTGCATATCTACTCTCTGTTAATTCGTTGTACTCCGGGCTAAACCGGAAAGGCTGCATTGCCTGTTATTCAGTTACTGCTTCGGCGTCTAACTCATAAGCACCTTCAGCGTTGTGTACTTCTTTGCCATTTAATGGTGGATTGAAAACACAAGCCAGATGAAGCTCTTTAAAGGCACGCAGGATATGACGATCATGTTTATCCAGGTTGTATAAAGTACCCGGGGTAATTTTGTAGACCTTGCCATCATCTAGCGTTTCCACTTCACCTTCACCGCTAATGCAGTAAACAGACTCCAGATGATTTTGGTAATGCATGCGAAAATCAGCACCGGCATAGATAGTGGTGATATGGAATGAATACCCCATGTTGTCATCTTTCAATAACATACGGGTGCTTTCCCAGTTACCGTCCGGTGAAACGATACGACGTGAGGTTTTTTGAGCTTCTTGAAGTTGTCTGACAATCATGATTTTGTCCTCTGTAAATGCTTTGCAATATCCGGTGAACGGAAAGCCGCTCACCGGATTGTTAATACTGGGTTGAGAGGTTTATTAACTTGCCGCTTTTTTGCTTTCCGGCTCAACCACATCAGATTTACTGGCTTCATCGCTTACTGAATAATCACCTTCAAAAAAATCCTTTTCTTCCGGAATGCTGTCTGCTTTATCGCAAACTTCTTTAATAGCCTGCTCCAGAATATCGATACCTTTTTTCAGATTTTCATCTTTAATAGTTAGTGGGCAAAGGAATTTCACAACATGATCGTCTGCACCACTGGTTTCGATAATTAAACCTTTCTGAAAACATTTACGGGTAATTTGTCCAGCCAGTTCGCCATTGACACAATTAATACCGCGGAACATGCCACGACCATGTGAGTTAAAGTTACCTTCACCGTATTTCGCAACAATTGTGTCAACGCGATCAGCAATGTATTGACCTTTGCGCTGAACTTCCTTGGCAAATTTATCGTCTTTCCAGAAATAATCGAGTGCGGCTTTAGCAGTGACAAACGCATGATTGTTGCCACGGAAGGTACCGTTATGCTCACCCGGTGACCACTGATCGACTTCAGGCTTCATCAGCACGACAGCAAATGGCAGACCATACCCACTGAGTGATTTGGATAAGGTGACGATATCAGGGTAAATGCCGGCTTCTTCAAAACTGAAGAAAGTACCGGTACGGCCGCAACCTGCCTGAATATCATCAACAATCAATAAAACATCATGGCGTTTGCAGATTTCTGAAAGACTTTGTAACCAGGTCATTGAAGCAGCATTGATACCGCCCTCGCCTTGTACAGTTTCAACAATCACCGCGGCCGGCTTGTCGACACCACTACTGGAATCCGACAACATCTTGTCGAGCAGATTGGTAGTATCGAAATCATCACCTAAGTAACCATCATAAGGAATTCGGGTTGAACCATGTAAAGCAATACCAGCTCCACCACGGTGAGTTGAATTACCTGTTACCGATAAGGCACCAAGGGTCTGTCCATGCCAGCCATTTGTAAACGAAATAATATTTTCACGACCGGTTTTTTTACGGGCAATTTTTAATGCCGCTTCGACTGCATTGGTTCCGGTAGGACCAGTAAACATGACAATGTAATCAAGGTCACGTGGCTTCAGAATATTCTCGTTAAAGCTTTCCAGGAACTCACCCTTGGCACGAGTATGTAAGTCCAGCCCCTGAGTAATGCCATCACGTTGGATATATTCAATCAGTTTCTCTTTGAATAAAGGATGATTGTGACCATAATTCAGCGAACCGGCACCAGCCAGAAAGTCTATATATTCATTACCCTCATCGTCGTAAATCAACTCGCCTTGGGCTTTGTCAAATAGACGAGGGAACGCGCGGGCATATGAACGCACTTCTGATTCGATCTCTTCAAAAATTTTCATTCGCTTTTCTCTCCTGTGAAAATTGTGGCCATCGCTGACCTGAATTCAGTATTAATTAAGCTATTGGTTTAAACGGACCGACTTTGACTAACATTTCAGTATCATGCTGATCGGCAAAATGTTGTTTTCGATCAAACATTACGCTACTGCTAATCTCGGTATCAAGCTTACGGGCAAGGCTTTCAAATAACGCCCAGGAAGCTTTATTGTCTGGGGTTATCGTCGTTTCGATTCGCTTAATGTCACGGTTTTGTTCACGCGACAGAATTTCTTTAAGCATTCTTCCGGCAAGTCCTTGACCTCGGGCCTTTTCACCAACGGCAACCTGCCAGACAAATAATGTTTCAGGGCGTTGTGGTATGCGGTATCCGGAAATAAACCCTACCAATTCATTATCAAGAACAGCTGCTACAGCTGTCTCGGCAAAGTGACTGCTTTGCAATAAGTTGCAATACATCGAATTGGTATCTAACGGTGGGCATTCAGAAATAAGTTTATGCACGGCTGCACCAAGTTCTGCCGTTGGTTGCACTAACTCAATTGGTAAAGGTGCAGTCTTTACTTGGCTCATATATGTAATCAACTCTAATGTTTATGGCACTAAGTACTTAGTGATGTAAAAAAATCTGTAAATTCCATCATAATTACGTTTAATTAATATAATCATGCATTTATGACTTGCAGATGACAGAATCTAAATATATAGTACACTAAACAAATTAAAAGTCCAGACCACTTTGCGCTCTATTATTTAATTCGAGCTCTTTAAAATGGTTTGTATAAAAGTCTGGCTGTTTAGCCGATAAGACTCGTAAAGCGGTTTACCCCAAGTTGAAATATTCATTAAAGAAACGTGGGAAAATATGTTGAATTCAATTCAAATTAATACTGAAACTATAGACGCACTTGGTCTAGATAAAGAGCAAAGGGAACACCTGTTGAATCATATTGAAGAAGTGCTTATTGCATTGCGTCGGGTTATCCGCGCCACCGACCTACATTCCAAATACCTGGCTAAAACCACCGGCTTGACCGCACCCCAGATACTTTTATTACAAACATTGCGGGATAAGGGGCAAGTAACCATAGGTGAATTGGCTCAGGAGATGAGTTTAAGTCAAGCGACAGTGACCACTATTCTGGACCGGCTGGAAAAACGTGGATTGGTTTATCGACAACGCTCTCAGACCGATAAACGTAAAGTTCATGCATACCTGACTGAGACCGCTACAGAAACACTTAAAAGCGCGCCTATTCCTTTACAGGATCGTTTTACTCGTGAATTCAGTAAACTGGATGAATGGGAACAGGCAATGATAATGTCCGCTATAAAACGGGTTGCTCAAATGATGGACGCCCAGCATATTGATGCCTCACCTGTTCTTGATATTGGTTTGCTGGATCGGTACGAGGATGAACAGGATGTCGTTAAAATGTCTGCAAAAAAACGTTAGGAATTTTGCAGGCCATTTCCGCTCTCAAGCAGACGTTCAATTTCACTCACTGGCAGGGGTTTACTATAGTAATACCCTTGTAATTCCTTACAGCCCATTGTCGTCAGCATGTTTACCTGCTCAATGGTTTCAACGCCTTCGGCAATGGTTCTCAACCCCAGATTATCTGCAAGTTGGACAATGGTCCGTGCAATCGCAGCATCTTTAGGGTTTTCAACAATTTCATCAACAAAACTTTTATCAATTTTCAACGTATCAATCGGGAAATTTTTCAAATAACTTAATGAAGAATAACCGGTTCCAAAATCATCAATTGCCAGCCCTACTCCCATGTCTTTTAATGCTCTGAGTAATGGAATAGTTTCCATTACATCCTTGAGCATAGCCGTTTCCGTGATTTCCAATTCTAGAGAAGATGCTGGAAGCCCCGAGTTCTTCAGACTTAGTCCAACCTGCTCCAGCAATAACTGCTGATTAAACTGCATTGCAGACAGGTTCACCGAAACCCGCCAGTGAATATCAAAACGTTTTTGCCATTTGCGTGTTTGTAAGCATGCCTGTTGCAAAACCCATTCGCCAATGGCAATGATCAAACCGGTCTTTTCGGCCACTTCAATAAAGGTGAGTGGACCTAGCAGACCTTTTATCGGATGCAACCACCTCAACAAAGCTTCAAAACCAATAATCTGCTGTGTTTTTACATCAATTTGTGGCTGATAAAACAACAGAAATTCATTGCGTTCCAATGCCTGGCGGAGATCCTGTTCGGTTTGCAATCGCTCATACAAATAATCATTCATTTCTGCTGAAAAGAACTGGTAATTATTACGTCCCAGTTCCTTTGCGTGATTCATTGCCACATCAGCATGTTGCATCAAACTTTGTACGTTATCGCCATCCTCAGGGAAAAGTGCAATACCAATACTGACCGTACTGAAAACGTTGTAACCTTTTATATCAAATGATTTTTCAAACTTGGCAACAATGCGTTGCGCTATATTTGCCAGTACATCCACATTATCAATATTGGTCAGCATTACCGTAAACTCATCGCCAGCAAACCGGGCAACGCGGTCATCCTTATCCTTACTTACCGCAATCAAATCTGCATCCCGCAGACAATCCTTAATTCTTGCTGCGGCTTCACATAACAATGCATCACCAACTGCATGACCATAGGTGTCATTGATATGTTTAAAGTGATCCAGATCGATAAACATCAACGTTAACGATTGTTTTTTATGCCGGGCCCGGGCAATTGCGGTTTCCAACTGCTCAATAAACAAGCGGCGATTGGGTAAGTCGGTCAGCGTATCGTAATAGGTAAAGTAAGCAATTTCCTGCTCTGAACGTTTAAGTGAAGTGATGTCCTGCAAAGTGCCAACAATCTTCCACCCACTATAATCCTCGATAATTTCCGTGCGTTCATGCAAATAAAATAATTCGCCATTATCTAACTGAATACGATATTCAATATCATAGGGATATTTACTCTGTATTGCCCGACGTAGAGCCTGCTTAAATAAAGGTCTGTCTTCGGGGAAGATACGACGAAGAATCTGCTTGAATGAAATGCCTTGGGAAGTATCTTCGATACCCAATAACCGATGCAGATCAGCACTGCATTCAATTGCATTCTGCTTAAAATTCCATTCCCAGTAAACCAGATGGGCAATTGCCTGTGCCTTGGCCAGTTTTGAGCGACTCTGACTGAGCTCGCGCAGGGTATTGTTGGCTTTGAGAATGTAACGGATTCGGTGGGCAAATAACGGCCACTTGAAAGGTTTGGTTATAAAATCTGTTGCACCAGCTTCGAATGCTTTTTCAATGTCATCAACTTTGTCATGAATGGTCACCATAACAATCGCTGACTGTTGCCCTTTGGGAAGTGAACGTAACTTTCGACAGCAGGTAAATCCGTCCATGCCAGGCATGGAGACATCCAATAGGGTTATATCAGGTAAATGCTCGGCAAATAAATCGATTGCCTGTTCACCATTTTGGGCTTCAATAACCGTTAAGTTCGGATCCTGAAGTGATTGCTTCATCAGCAGGCGAGTCACCGGATCGTCATCAACAATAAGCACGGTATAAAAGGATGGACTATCCATGTTGCCAGCTACCTGAATTTCTAAGCAAAGAAACACTGATATAAGAATGACCAAACAGATCAGCGGCAGTTTATATCAGCAATATTTAAGAAGAATATAAACTACCATAGCGTTGTCAGCTTTAACCTGCGCTAGCGCACATTTCTGAAAAGTTAGATTCAGGGGGCCGGGTTAGATATGGTTTTATGGATATCCTCAATCGAAGCAACAACTTCATCGGAAAGCATTAATTGCTCGCTGCCAATATTGGTCTTTAGTTGTTCCATAGTGGTTGCGCCGATGATAGTCGCCGCAACAAATGGTCGACTATTCACATAAGCCAATGCCATTTGCGCTGGATCCAACTGATGTCGCTGTGCTAAATCAACATACGACTGCGTGGCTTGAACAGCCTGTGGGTTGCTGTAACGGGCATAGTGAGGCCATAAACTCATTCGCGCATTGGCAGGTGCATTGTTCTGTAAATATTTTCCGGTTAGCACACCAAAGCCCAAGGGTGAGTAAGCCAATAAGGGAACATTCTCCCGATAGCTGATTTCGGCACAGCCAATCTCATAGGTACGGTTCAACAAACTGTAAGGATTCTGCACTGAGGCAATCACGGGCAGATTCATCGCTTTTGCCACTGAAATAAACTGCATCAAACCCCAGGGAGTTTCATTGGATAAACCGATGTAGCGAATTTTTCCTGCCTTTACCTGTTTTTCCAGTGCCTGCAGGGTTTCAATGACTGGCGTCATGGTTTCTTCAGTGGCATCGTGCTGATACCCTAATTTCCCAAAATAATTGGTTTGTCGTTCAGGCCAATGTAATTGATATAAATCCAGATATTCGGTTTGCAAGCGTTGCAAACTATTGTCTAACGCTTCGCTGATATTTTTATCATCAAATCGTGATTTACCCTGACGTATGTGCCCTACCCAATCTGCTCCTGGCCCGGCAATTTTACTCGCAAGCACCAAATCATCACGACGACCACGTTTCGCTAACCAATTACCAATAATCGCTTCAGTTGCGCCATAAGTTTCCGCCTTGGGGGGAATTGCGTAAAGCTCAGCTGTATCAATGAAGTTAATACCCTGCGATACAGCGTAATCAAGCTGTTCAAATGCTTCCTGTTGAGTGTTCTGTTCACCATAAGTCATTGTGCCAAGACAAATCTGGCTGACTTTAAGATTACTATTGCCCAGGGTATTAAATTGCATAGTCGATCCTGTGATTTTCAGACGGTAGAAACAAAACAACGCCCATTAAGAGCGTTGTGATGATATTAAAGTTGCGTATGGTCGGGACAGAAGGATTTGAACCTTCGACCCCTTGCACCCCATGCAAGTGCGC
>NZ_DFTU01000079.1:0-3968 GCF_002379485.1 Methylophaga sp. UBA4204
GTATTTTTAGTGATTACTTTAATCAACTGCGTTAATGCATTGGTTTGCTCAGACAACTGTTGGCTGATTTGCTCTATGGAATGGCGGCTGCGATTTTCCCAACCGATATGATTATGCGTCAGATCTTTTTCCAGTTGTTGTGAAAGCTCAATGCTTTTATTCAGCTGTTGCTGCTGCTGACCAGACTGAATTTTCAAAGGTTGAAGCAATTGACTCAATTGTTGGTTCAGCACTCTAATTTCCATTGAAAAGTCACGAAGCTGACGCGCATCATCACCCAGCTTTGCCGCTTCAACAGTACAATTTAACGCCAGCAGGCTGGTTTCAAACACGGCGTCATCTATTTCCTGCAACATAGCAGTTAAATGACTGTTTTGCAGTTGAACTTGGTAAAGCGTTTTTTCCAGTGCCGGTAGAATATTTTGTGCTAACGGAGCGGTTTCGTTCGGTGTTGAAGATAGCGATAGACCTGAACCAATCGCACTATGAGGATAACATTCGAGCAGAAACCCCTCGGGCTTATCATTTTTGTAAAGAACCGAAATCGTTAATCGCACATCCAAAAAGTCGTTGCGTAAATCAATACTTCTAGGCAGCTGCTCGAAATCACTTAGCCACTCAATGGGGAAGGGAACGGCTTCAGCGAAATGTTGTAACGAAATACCTTTAAGTCTCTCAACATTAAGATCGGCAAACATTTTTTTGAGACTGTCTTGATACTGTTTTAGCAGTGTTTCTGCCGCTACATTGAGGTAACTTACCACCAGATTTAAATCGATAATAATCATCGGCGTGGCAGTTTGCTCGACGGCTAGCGAGGTAAGCACATACTCTGCTGCCGGAGCTTGATCTGTTTGATAAACCGTTACCGGCTCGGCTACCTGGCCAACAGGAGTCTGCATCAACTCAGCCACATACTGCAGAACATTTCTCCACGCTTGCAGTAACGTGTCATCCCATTTCTGCTCAGAAAATTCGGCAACCACGGATAACCAGTTTTCGATGAACATCTCATAATGGGATTGTTCGACACCATATTGCTGATGTCGCACTCCCAGCCCCTGAAGATAATCCTCGATCATTTCCGAGTCACGTAAATGCTGGATCAACAAAACCATCGATGCGAGTAATTTCTTATGTTGCCCTTCAATCGTGACTGATTTGAACAACGGCATTATCGCCGGGTATTCAGCAAATAATCGCTGATAAAAGCGCTCAGCTAATGCATCACTAAAACTCATTAACGCAGCAAAATTATGCTCGACCAGGGTTATATCTTGCTCATCCAGCCCTGCCAATCCACTAATAGGATGATGTTGTAGAGCATTCTCAGCCATCAGTCTGCTCTTCCCAATAGCAAATCATTTGCCAGAGACTGATAATCAGCTGGATTTGCAGACTCGTTATCGTATATCACCGTTTTTAGCACTCGCTTCGGAAAATACTGTGTCAATAAATCACCGAACTGGTAGGCAAAATCAGTACCGTCCGGCAATCTGTTTAAACATAACCATAACCTTATTGAATCAGATCTCAATTTCGCCACCCGTTGCAATACCGGTAGCATTTTTATCATACCGCGTAATGCACCATGCTCCGCAGAAACTGGTATAAGCATATCACTCGCAGCCAAAACGGCATTCGTGCCTAATAATCCTGAGATCGCAGCGCAATCAATCAGAATGATATCTGCATCTGATTGTATTGTCGAAGTAAGTAGTTGCTTCAGTTTAACACCGAGTTTTATTGATGGTGTTTGCTGTTCGAACAAATGCAGCTCGGGACCCGACGCAATTAAAGACAGTTGTTCGCTTAGAGGCAGTATTACATCACGGGCATCATCTTTAAAAGAAAGTAAAGCATCCATGCCAATTTGAGTTTCAGCTACCCCAAATTGTCGGGTGAGATCAGCCTGGGGATCCAAATCCAGCATCAGCACCCGATAACCCATTTCTGCCAGAACACACCCAGGTTTGCCGTGATGGTGGTTTTACCGACGTCATGGGTCTGATTCATCACAGCAATAATTCGTTTTGTCCCTTGCCCAAGCATGGTTTAATTCTGTCCCTGTAGCAATTGCTCAAATAAATTAGCTATATCAAGTAAATGAATCTTTTGTGAATCATCATTCACACTATTTATCAGACACTGATGTGTGGATGAGCTGGATGCCATTTCAGCAAGCTCTGAGTGGTACATTAGAATCGTCACGTCGGTAACACTAAGCCCCAGTAGTCGTTGTGAATCCAATGGATGATGTAACAAAACCAGTAATGGACAGTTAAATTGATGATGGGTGACGTCAACTTCAATCAATTTATTCATATTAACGACCGGCACAATCGCATTGCGAACATGCACAACACCAGATAACCATGAGTTCGTTCCAGGCAGTCGTAATACATTTTCCAACGCCAGAACAGTCGTAATACAATGGACCGGCAGCGCATATTGCTGATCTTCGATAACGATCAGCTGGTAAAGATCATTGTCCAAAGGCGAATTAGCAGACGATTTCATTGCTCACCGGCAATCGTAAGGGACATCAACAGCTTGCCAGGCTCGAGCAGTAAAGCAATATTTCCATCATTCAGTATTGCGACGCCCTTGACTCCATTTACATGACGATAATGCGGAAGTAAGGACTTAACAAGCAGTTGAGCCTGTTCAGCCAAACTGTCTACCTTCATTGCAAAAACATTGTTTTCAGTAGTCAGTAAAATGATAAAACCGGACTGATCATCTGTTTCCTGTAAAGGCAACTGCAGGAATTGGCGAATATCAATCAATGGTACTTGCCGGTTATCATCTGTGATAAACCACTTTTTGCCTCGATGCCAGACTAACCTGCTGCTATAAGCAGCATAGCTATCCAGCACACTTATTAATGGCAATGCTAGCGTTTGTTGATCAACATGAATGAGTTGTACATCCATTAAAGCCTGATGTACAGGTATATACAGGGTAAAACAGCATCCCCTGCCGTTGCTCGAAATCAACTCAATCCGCCCTCCCATATCGGTAATATGTTGCTTCACAACATCCAATCCGATACCTCTTCCGGAGATTGCATCTGCTGATACTGCGGTGGAAAAACCTGGTCGAAATACCCAGTCACTGAGCAGTTGTTGATCAAGCTTACTCCCCTGCAAATTGACCCCGAGCTGTTTTGCTTTGGCCAGGATCTTTTCTTCAGCTAAACCAGCTCCGTCATCACTGAATCGAATGATTAGTTGCTCATCAACTTGTTCAGCAATAATATGGATTTGACCTTTTACAGGTTTGCCGGACTGCTGGCGAAGCTCGGTGGGTTCAATTCCATGAGCGAATGTATTTCGCAAAAGATGGGTTAATGGATCTATCAACGAATTGACGATCATGCTATCCACCTCAATGGGCGCGATATCCATATTCAACTGGATTGGTTTATCGGTTTTATTCGCCAGATCAAATGCCATCCGGGGTAATCTTGCAAAAGCATCGGCCAAGGGACGCATCGAAATATGTAACAGCTGTTGTTGCAATAATTGCTGTTGATGCTTCATCGCCTGATTACGACGCGTTAAACGAATTTTATCCGTTTGATTTAACTGGTTAGTAAGTGCAAACGTCTGCTTTAACTGTGTCTGTAATGTATGCGAAACGGTTAATAATGCTTGCAGATTGGCCTCGCTCATTTTGTATCGATTTGGCTCATTGACTCTTTTGGTCTGCGCTAAAGCCAATACTTCTACCGTGAAATCACAGACATGTTTTACCCAGTCAAACTGCGAAATAATTTGTTGGTAACTCACTTCCGCGGTAAGTGTTATCTGCCAGCGCAGGTAACATTTATACAGGTCAAAATCTGCAAAATCGGGTAATTTATCAGTGAAGACGGAGACCTTTACCGGACCAAACTGGCGTAATACTTTGATAATTCGTAATGGATCATGGCCGTTTTCAAAAAACTGTGGATGTGGGGCAAA
>NZ_DFTU01000079.1:4080-6646 GCF_002379485.1 Methylophaga sp. UBA4204
AACTGTGGATGTGGGGCAAAATCGATTTGCCAGACCGAACCATTCATTTCCGGCACAATCGGTGGTTTACCATTATTCTGTTTCGGCTTATCCAGACGATTTATCCCAGCAAGGCAATTTGCCAGTTCTTCGTCCTGTAATACTGGATCTGCATCAGCTCCACTTAAGCATTGCCGGCAAAAGTCAATTGCCGCCAGTAGTCCGTCCCTGTCATGGCGGGTAAGTTGGCGGTTTTCCGTCAGAATATTCTCGATGGCATGACAAACTTTTGCTATTGCTTCATTTTCGAAACTGGCGGCAGTCCCCTTGAGAGAGTGCAATAGTCTGAGAGTATCTTGCCAATGGGCATCGCCGCTGGTGGAACTCTCCAATGACGTTAAGAGCCAATCCTCTATTTGGTTTAATGTTTCCAGAGCTTCCTCATGAAAAGCAGCTGTGGCAGAGGATAAAAGCGGATGCATGGCAATCGAAAATTAATTAAGCAGTGAGTTGATAGTGTCGACCAACTGTTCAGGATCAAACGGTTTTTTTAACCATCCACTGGCGCCTGAAACACGGCCAAGATTTTTTTTGTCTTCATCTGTTTCCGTTGTTAACAACAGTACCGGAGTAAAGCGGTATTGCGGTAACAGGCGCAGCATCGTTATGAATTCAGGTCCTGTCAGTTGCGGCATATTAAAATCACTTAATACCAGTTCAAATTGCTGCTCAGTTGCCATATCAATGGCCTGTTTACCATCTTCTGCGCACACCACATCATGGCCTGAATTCTGCAAAATAATCTGCAACATCTGTCTGAGCGAGGGTGAATCATCGACGACTAGAATCCGGGCCATGTTAGTTATTCTCCATTGAATCATTTTCGGCAACTGATGGCTGATCGGTCATTTTAAAAGATAGACCGGAAAGACTTACGGCATCCTGAAAGCTATCACTCATCACAGACCAGTGAACCTCAATATCATATTTCTCTGCCTGTTGCTGAAATTGGTAGAGTAATTGTAACGCCGCGGTATCAATACGTTGCAAACGACTGACATCAATAAATACGTTATTTCCTGCCAGCAGAATTTTTAAACAGTGCAAATACCATGACTCCAGCTGAGTAATGTTTAACTGTTCTCCACAATCAAGTTTTTCCGTTGTATTCGTCATATTTATAGCTTTTTTAATTACATTTTTTGCCGCAATACAATAATGACCGGACAAAAATGTCCGCTTGTGAGTTTATACAACCAATGTCGTATGCAAATTACCACATAACAAATCTAAGCAGAGACTATGCCAGGGTTTATTTATGTTTGCGTGCCCAGAGCATAGCGGTATGTTCATCTGCCAGTCGCTGCTCCAGTTTATGCTGACGTTGCTCGTCTTCTTTTTGATAGCGTTCTTTGAGGGATTCAATAGATCGTTGTTTATTTTTGGCTTCCAACCATAACTGCCGTTGTTTTTGGGTCTGCATAAAACACTGTTCGACGTGGCGCTGTTGCATTCGAATAGCGTTATCTAACTGGGCAAGAAATGATCTTAAGTCAATTGCTTTGCGAGCACTCATCTGTAAAGCATCGCCTTGTCGGAATTGCTGCAGGTACTCTTCGCGATAACGCAGTAAATCATTAAGCTGATGTTTTTCTTGCTCAAGCACGTTGTTGGCCTGAACCAGACTCTGCATGGCTTTATCGGTCTCGCGACCGGCCATTTCAATCACCGGTATCAGTTTGCTTGCCCGTGTCATATTGCTTTAGCACCCGAATCCGTCTTGTTATCCAAAATTAGAATTTACGTTGCTCCGCTGTCATCAGTTGTCCATTTAGTTGCTGTGAATTGCTCATCTGGCCAAAAGCCAGTTTTTGCAATGACTGCAGGCTACTGTTCCAATCATGCGCCACATGCATGTCCTGTTTCAACATTGCTGATAACGCTGGAAAACGATTAATCGCTTCATCAATTTGCTGATCGCTTCCTACCTGATAAGCACCAATGGTAATTAAATCCTGATTCTGCCGGTAAGTGGAATAGATTCGCTTGAATTGCTGGGCCAGCTGCAGTTGTTTGGCATCGACAACCTGTGGCATGACACGACTGATCGACGCTTCAATATCAATCGCCGGATAATGCCCGGCCTCAGCTAATTGTCGGGATAAAACAATGTGTCCATCAAGTATGGCACGAGCAGCATCGGCCACTGGATCCTGCTGATCATCACCTTCGGTAAGCACTGTATAAATTGCGGTTATTGCTCCACCACCGACTTCACCACTGCCAGCACGTTCAACAAGTTGCGGCAATAACGAAAAAACCGACGGAGGATAACCCTTGGTGGCTGGCGGTTCACCAACTGCCAAGGCAATTTCACGCTGAGCCTGGGCAAACCGTGTCAATGAATCCATTAATAACAAAACCTGCTTACCCTGATCGCGAAAGTATTCTGCAATACTGGTTGCCAACATGGCGCCATGCAAACGCATCAAGGGTGAGTGATCGGCTGGTGATGCGACAACCACGGCACGCTTTAAGCCTTCTTCACCCAGAATATCTTCAATAAACTCTTTAACTTCACGTCCCC